>DAWR01000074.1:16919-28131 GCA_002506015.1 Candidatus Methanogasteraceae archaeon UBA261
ATGTGTATGTTGATCTTCGGCTCGGGCGCAGTGTAGTTCCCAAGCTCGCCTGCGATGCCCACAAAGATGTTCTTGAGAACCGTTGCATTCGGAGCGAAGTAGTATTCTCCGCCGGTTATGTTTGCGATCCGCATCAGTATATCGCAATCGATTGTTGCGCCAAACCCGACCGTGAATATGGTGATGTTGTTTGCTGCCGCACGTTCTGCCTCCGCGATCATCGAGTGGTAGCCGACGTTGTCGATTCCGTCCGTCATCAGGACGATCGTTGCGTTTTCGTAGTCTGCCAAACCATTGTTCGCATTGAACAGACCCTCGTCGATTGCGGTCATGCCGTCTGCCGTGAGACCGTCGATAGACGAATTGATCGGATTGCAGCTGACTGCCGAGTTAGCAAGCGTCTCATCGATCTGCGCCCGCCATTTGAGCCAGTCTACAGTCGCTTGCGTGCGTGAGGTGTCCTGCTGTGAGTATGTGAGATCAAAGCATTCGTAATCGCGGGCAGACGACGTTTCGACCTCGGTTGGAATGCTCCATTCCGAGCCATCCCATTTCTGGATATTGAGGTCGTTATTGCCATCAGAAGTCATGAGAAACATCTCGTCTGAGTCCGGGTCAGGGGTTAATCGCGCCCATCGAGTGTACCAGTCCCCACCGAGGTTCGAGGCTGAACTCTCTTTGCCCCATGAGCCATTCCATATACGATACTTGGGCGTGGGTGTACTGTCCCCCCATACCACAAGCCCCCTGCCGCTCGATTGCTCAAAGCAAACATCCATGATCCGTTTGTTGCACTCGTAGGTGTTCTCCTCGATCTTGAGGTTTGACGACCATGTAGAGCCATTCCACACTGTTACATGCACGTCCTTATCCTCGTTCAGCGCACCCATGAGAATGTTATCTGAGTTCGGGTCGGCTGCAAGTTTGATCCAGTACACACTATCTGTAAATGCATATATATCGCTGGCAGCGCCCCACGCCGTGCCATTCCAGACACGAGATCTGACAGTTGAAGTGCCCTTATCAGACCACACAACAATGGCGTTTCCGTTCCGGTCATAGACCGCATCAAAGCACTGGTAGCCGTAGGCTCTGGAATCATTCGTGATAGTGAGTGGATTGCCCCAGCTCGATCCGTCCCATACCTGGGCACGGATATCTCTTGCATCATCAAGCGTCACTATAACAATCTCATCCGAGTTCGGATCTGCGGCAAGCCTGACCCACCATAGATCTCCGGCACCCGGACTTGTACTGTTCACGAAAGCCCCACCAGTCCACCCCGTGCCATCCCATATCCGATATCGTGGCACCCCATCATTCAGCCCCGTATCCACGTATGCGACCATGGCGTCACCTGAAACCTGTTCATAAGCGATATCGAACCCACGACACGTGTATGAATCCAATGAACCTGTGAATTGCTGCGGCGCACTCCATGTAGAACCATCCCAGACCTGCACATTGACGTCATACGACGAATCCACAGTCCCCAGGATCATCTCGTCTCGTGTCGGGCACGACTGCATCGTGATCCACCGGATGGTTCCGCCAACGTTATTCGCATCCGTTTCATCCGACCAACCAGACCCGTCTCGCTGCCGGTATCTGGGGACACTCGCGCTGTTACCATCATAATAGGCACACATGATCTCCCTTAATGGCGAACTTGAAGCATTGATTGTGAATCGTGTATCGTCGCCCATAACGTCCGTTCCATTGACAACGACACGGTAGTTTGTGCCTGACGATAGCGTAGCAGTCACAGTCTCCGGATGTGACGCGCTTGATGAGTCGAGAAGAGTTATTCCGTCGTACAGGTATAGGTCAAGATCGGATGCATCGTCCCACGTCAGGTTGAAATAATAGACCCCGGGTGTGTTGACCGTGAAATAGCCTTCCCACTGGTTTTCCTCGCAGACATAGCTCGTCTGGTCGGTCGTATCGTTCGTGCTCGAATAGCTGTATGTGGCAAGCCCGACTCGATCCGCTCTGGTTGGATCGAGACTCGATATGAACGCATGAGATGCGAGCTTTGCCGCACTCTTCTTGTCGATATAGGTGGTGATGTTAAACCGCTCGGAACCATTACCGGACCCTGTGACCCGCAGCGTCCAGTCCCCGTTCTCGACAATGTCCGTGTCGGTAGCCGGGTACGTGTATGGGAGCGGGCGAATCCAGATGTAGTCTGATGTGTCTCCCGGTATCGAGTATGTGATCGTGACAAGCGGGCGGTAGCCATTTAGGGTGTATGTGTATCTATTTGGGTTTGTCTCGCCGGATGCGAACCGGTCGGCGCCTTTTCCACCATAACCTGATCCCATGAGAACGATGTTGCATTCCTCGCCCCAGTCAGGAATGCGGTTGCCGCTCCAGTCTGCGCTCGTTATATCGAATTCAATCACATCACCCGCAATCGATTCTGTTAATGCAACCGAGTCGATGAGATGTGAATCGTTGTCCGCGCTGCTGAAACTGCCACCGGATGCCCATGCTTGTGGTGTGGAGTTGTAACAGCAGTTCCATGTCGGATCATCGCTGTAACCGGTTGTTATATCGTAAATATTGACAGATCTATGCGCATTACCAGGATCAGAGGTTGGAGTTGGATCCATGCCGCGCAGATACATGATCACGCTCTCGATTCTTGCGTTCTGCGTTGGCGCACCCGGAAGCTCCCATCGCAAAATAGAGGATGCCTGCTCTCCTCCGCCGGTCAGATCGTCCGATACACAGAATGAAGTCTCGTCTGCAAAGACCGTGTCCGGACTTTCCGATGCGATGTATGTGTCAAACTCAGGGGACCGGACGTCAATTGGGATTGCCTCGCGGTCGTCGAAGTAGTAGCCGGTGGTGTCGTTTCCCATCCCGTATACCGCCCCACCCGGACTTACGAGTTCAATATCAAGGTCTGTGGTGCTGTTCTCCCATTGCAGTAGCACTTTCAGGTCGTTTAGGGTCTCATTGATCAGAAAAGTCTCCTCAAATTCAGGGGCGGCATTACCATCAAAGGAGCATGCGTATCCGGATCCACTCAGGTCGGTATCCGCAGTATAGCTTGCAATGACCGCGCCATCTTTGAGTATGTCTACGTTGCGAACGCGACTGGTCCACGAACTGAGTCCGGCGTATTCGTGGTAATCATAAAACGTGACCGTGTTAGACCCGTTATGCACGCAGCTTGTGATGTCATATTCGTAATCAGCCACCCACCCAGGATCAGTGCCATACGATGGTGGAGGTATCAATGTGAAATTCACACCGTTGACCTGAACCAGACATTCACCGGCACTACTACCACCATAATTGGAGCCGGCATCAAAGGTGGTATCGAGATCATATCCATCGAATCTGAGTACATAAGATATGAGATCAACCATACCTTCAGCCTCATAATCGTATGGCGTGAACCCCTCTATCCCGTACTCAATCTCGGTTATGTCGTAATCGCTGATCTCCTGGGCAATTGAGTTGTACACAGAACGCAGTTCGGAACTGGACGGTGCATTGTAGTATGTGCCGCCGGTCTCGGATGCGACGCGTTGCAGGAGCGGTTCGTCTATGTACGCGGCGCTGCCAAGACCGATTGTGTATATCGTGATGCCGTTCGCATTTGCAGTTGTAATCGCTTGCGAACAATCCTGATCGCCTCCTGTATTGCACACGCCGTCGGTAAGCAGGATCGTAATCTTTCTTGCACCAGTCCGCCCGCCCATAAGCATGTTATTGGCATCTGCAAGCCCGGCCCCTATCGCAGTGTTGCCGGTTGCGGATATCATATCAATTGCGCTCCGAACGAGTGCTTTACCATCCGATGAATTGAGCAATGTCAATCCGATATCAATTCTGCTGTTGTCCGGTGTTCCGCTTGAAAACGATACCACCCCAACCTGTGCATTCGAGACAAGATTATCCATGAAGACCTCTGCAGCGGTCTTTGCATCAACCATCGGCTGCTCCGGGTTTGAGCCGAGATATGCCATGCTGCCTGATCGGTCGAGAACGAGCGCAACATCAAGCGGCGTTCCTGCGTAGTAATCAGGATCCATGCTGCCTGATCGGTCGAGAACGAGCATCGCGTGTGCGGAGAGCCGCGTTCCGGTGATGTTGCCCTGACCCGATACGACCGTTGTCACATTGATTATGCCGCCCTGTTCAATCGGATCCGGCTCGATTGTTGATATGACCGAGATGAACGGAGTGCCCATGACCTGAATTGCGATATCGTCCTCAATCAGAACTCCCGAATCGTTACATGCGTCTGCTGTGACGGTTGCATCGCCGGAAATTGCGGATTGCAGCGTGACCATCGCCTGCCCATACGTATCGGTGGTTGCGGTGGTCGAAGAGAGGCTTCCGAGCGTGGTACTGAAGTTAACAGTCCTGTTCTGGAGAACATGATCCCATTTATCGACCACAGTGGCGGTTATCACTGATTCATTGACTCCCTCGATACTCGAGACGGATATCCTTGTTGCGTCTGCCACAACAACGATTCTTGCGGGCTCTTCCACATAGAATTCAACGACGGTCTCATTAGTGAGACTGGTGCCACCCTCTGCCTCATCGATATAAGTGCCGTTCACAGTGATGTTGCCTGGGAAGATCGATGGTTTCAGAGTGATCTCTGCGATGCCGTAACCATCCAGTGGCATCACAATTTCGCTTCCTGAGACATTGAAGCGAATCGACCCACGGGAGAGCAGCGGATTTAAGAATTCATCGACGACCTCGCCTGTAACCCTTGAGGTCTCGATGTTATTTGCAACAACACGCGCCGGATTGGGGGCAAAGGGCATCTTCGCATGGCAACCGGCAACTCCGATGATCGTTACATACTCGTTCACCACAAGCTCGTCTGCGGTTGTGATCTTTGCGGCGACCATGTTACTCCCCGCTCGTTTATCGAGGTATGCCATAACAGTTGTTGCGCCATTCCCATCGGTTATGTTTGACGATGGGGTCACGAACGCGTTATTGTATTCGATCGGGCTGTTCCATAGATTATCCGGGGGGGACACCATTGTACAGTTGATAGTCGTATTCGGGAGGGGGCGGTCCATGGAATCGTAAACCTCTGCTGAGACTATGCAGGTGGTGTTCACAACAGCGCTACTGTTGACACGGAACCGGATGCGGTCAGGCGGTCCGGCAACGAATGTCACGTTTGTGGTGTTGCTTGCAGCCGGTGCCTCGGCTGTGATCTTCGCAGTGCCGACGTCATACGAACTGATCATGACAACAGCGATTCCGGAGGCGTTTGTGTAGGTGTAGCTTAGAGAGAGCGTTCCACGGGTTGTTGTGAAGTTGACACGCGTGTTATCGAGAGGGTGCCCGGTTGTGTTTGTGAGATTCACGGTGATGTTTACGGTGCGGTTGTCAGCAAATGTCTCGTCTGTTCCTGCGGTTATGTTCAGCGTATCTGCAGAGGCGATCGCTATTAATGGCAGTAGCAGCACCATGCAGAGAATCGCGCTTCCACATCTCATATCAGAAACCCCATTACCAATACGGGGCGACGTGGCATAAACCTTTCGAGGTTAAAGTCGAGGATTGTCATTCGTTTCTGCCGAACTCTCCGATCGCCAGACTCCAACGCGTGGTTGAGCATGCGCAGAAAATATAATGAGCCCCGCACCACAACAGAACGTCTGCATGAGAACAGCGATCATCCTCTGTGGCGGGAGAAGTGCCAGATTCGGGCGTGACAAGACACTGCTGGAGATCAACGGATCTCTGATGATCGACCGAGTGATCGACCGGGCGTTGCGGGCTGTGGATGAGATCGTGATCGCTGCACGAGACCCCGAGCAGAAAGAGTCGCTCATAGAGGTTCTGCGAGTTCGGGACGGTGCGGAGGTTACGATCGTCTGCGATTCGATTGCGGGATATGGGCCTGTTGCAGGCATTCTTGCAGGACTGCTCGCATCGAAATCAGAATATTCGGTATGTCTCGCATGCGATCTGCCGCATATCAATCCCACTGCCATCGATGCGCTCTTCGAATATGCAACAGGTCACGATGCGGCAATTCCGCAGCATCGAAACGGGATGCTTGAAACGCTATACGCGGTATATGGCAGACCAATGATAACCGCATGTCGTGATGCAATGAAAAATGATGAGCACACCATCAGGTCAGCGATATACGCGATGGATGAGGTTCTCTTTGTGCCAACAGAGTCACTGCGCAGGTTCGACTCTGATCTGCGCATGTTTCTGAACGTAAATTATCCGGAAGATCTTGGAATGGTTGTATGAACGCGTTCCGCGGGGCTACTGACAATCGAAACGTATATGTGGCGTGAACGCAGGTAAACAACGTAACTATGAGCAAAGGTGAAACAGAAGCGAGAACTTATCTTTTTAGGGTGGTGGTCGAGTCGGATTGTGAGCGGTGGCATGCTTGCTGCCCCGCCCTCGAGGATATTGGGGGAGCTACATGGGGGCATACCAAAGAAGAAGCATTAAGAAATATACAAGAAGTAGTTGAGGTAATAATAGAAGAATTAATCGAAGACGAGGAACCCATGCCCGAAGCATCGGAAAAGGAAGTTCAGATTTTCTCCGAACCAAGAGTAATGGTAACCACGTGATGCCGATTGATTATAGCAAGTTGCGAAACATAACTGCCAGGGAAATTATCTCCGCTCTTTCTCGTGATGGATTCTATTTTCGGTCCCAAAAGGGGAGCCACCAGAGATACTACCACCCCGATGGGAGAAAAGTCACAATTTCCTTTCATGGTCCGGCCGACACTTTTCCCCCAAAAACATTGAAATCGATGGTAGAAAAACAGGCTAAATGGACTGACCGAGATTTAAAACGGCTAAAGATGTTAAAATGGGATGAAATGCAAGACCGATGATTTAACACAATGGTCGGCATTTTCCCTTCAGGAAGACAAAGGAAGAGCAACCAGTTCTTCTGGAGTTAACAAAATATACAACATCGAATTAAGTTGACAACCTCAAAAAAACTGCCCCGCAGGAGGGGTTCGATAACATGAAAGAGAATCACATCGCAGAGAAGACGCTGCTTGAGATGATAGAAGAGCTCTACGACCAGTTCGAGAACGGGACGATCCCGGGCGTTGAGATATCCACGAGAACGAAGAAGAATATCGAGTATAACGAGAAGAGCGAGGTCTGGGTGTACGGCGATCAGACCAGCATGAGGAGCGCAAAGACGGTCAAAGGTGCGTACCACCTGTTGAAGATGGCGTATTCGATAGAACTGCTGATAAACGAGCATCTAAGGCAAAATCGTGGATCCACGCTCCGAGAACTCTATTACATATCAGAGAATTGGGATATTGCAAAATTCAAGCAGCAATCAGAGAGCGATAGGCTGATCGAGGATCTTGAGATCGTAACCGCCCTGCAGCGGGAGGACTTCCATATCCGCCCCGAGGAGGACGGGGCAACGATGTTCGGACCGATCAGCATAACCGAAAAGACGAAACGAGGCGATCGCCCCATCCATTGTCAGGAGGATGTCGGCGAGAGCGGCTACCAGATCCCGTTCAGCGTGGACAATGTCAAATTCAAAGACCACGATGCAAAGCTCGTCGTTGCAATTGAGACCGGCGGTATGTACGCCAGATTAATTGAGAACGGGTTTGATGAGAAATATAATGCGATTCTGGTGCATCTGAAGGGTCAGCCCGCAAGAAGTACCCGTCGCATGGTAAAACGGCTCAGCGAGGAGTTGTCGCTTCCGGTAGTCGTCTTTACAGACGGCGATCCATGGAGCTACCGAATCTATGCGAGCGTCGCTTATGGGTCGATTAAGAGCGCACACCTCTCCGAATATCTTGCAGCGCCAAAAGCGGTGTTTCTCGGCGTGCAGCCGTCTGATATCGTGGAGTACTCGCTCTCAACAGACAAACTGACAGATCAGGACATTGCAGCGCTGAAGAGCGAACTCACTGATCCGAGGTTCGATACCGATTACTGGAAGGATCAGATCAATCTCCAGCTCAAACTCGGGAAGAAGTCCGAGCAGCAGGCGTTCGCAGGCAAGGGTCTGGACTTCGTGACTGACACGTATCTGCCTGACCGTCTTTCCGAGATGGGGGTTTTGTGAATGCGTGAGTTCCTCTTTGCCGCCAGGTCCGGTCTGGGATTTTTGACGACGATTCCTGTTGGGATCAGTATGGAAGGGCTCGCCGCCCTTGGCAAGCGGGTGTACCTCTTTCCAGTGATTGGGGTTCTGATCGGGGTTCTGATCGGGGCGATCGGTCACATCCTCGGATTGTTTCTGCAGTCAGAGATCGCAGCGGTTGGGACAATCGTGGCACTGTATTACCTTACCGGCATCAACCACCTCGACGGACTCGCCGATTTTGGAGACGGGGTCGTTGCGCACGGTTCACGCGAAAAAAAGGTGGGTGCGATGCGCGATGTCTCACTCGGCATCGGCGGGGTCATCTTCTGCGTAATCGTGGTTCTCGGGCTTTTTGCAGCGATTGGCGAGGTGCTGGGTGGTGTTGTGGGTGTTGTGGGCGGCGGAGCGATGGGACTTGCGGCTGGATTGAGCAGGGGCGGGGGCTTTCTGATGGTGATGGTCGCATCCGAGGTCTGCGCAAAGCAGGCGATGCTCACAATCTCCGCATTCGGAAGAAGCATTCATCCGGGGCTGGGATCGATCATGATTGATGAGACGGGGCTTCGTGAGTTCGGGGTAGGGCTCGTATTCTCAGGCGTAATCTGCTGGGTTGTTCTTGCGGGGTCGGGTCTGCTTCTGCTCGGAAGCGCAATTTTGGTGGCGTTTGTCGTTCTCGGGACTGCGAACCGCAACTTCGGCGGGATCAGCGGTGATGTGATCGGGGCAACGAATGAGATTGCGAGAGTGGTTGCGCTGATTGTGGCGGGGGTGTGCGGGGGCTGTGAGATGTGGGTTGGGGCGTGAGTGGATGTGTATATATTGATGGTCACAGTCGTGACCACGCAGCTATATATGGCTGGTCACTCGACTGACCAGAAGTATATAACCGACGAGTCACATTGCAGTCTTTTCACTATCTTCTGTGATTCGATTCTTCGCTATTTCGCAGGGGCAATTGGAAATCAAGATGACTCAATCGGAGAGCAGCCATTGTGATGAAATTCTTTATTATTTTTTGTAGATAATTAACCATGTTTGATTCGCCGCGGTGATATCAAAATGCCCCCCACCACATCGAAGAACTTAAAACCAGAATCATCCGCACACTAAAACACCACGATGTCACCCGCGCAACCATATTCGGATCTTTTGCGCGGGTGACGCGGAGGAGAACAGCGATTTAGACCTTTTGGTAGAATTTGTTGGCGAGAAAAACCTGCTCGACCTTGCGAGACTGAAACTGAAACTTGAGGCAGCTCTTGGGAGAAATGTTGACGTGTGCACCTACGATGCGTTGCGTCCTGCCATACGCGATCGGATTCTGAGTGAACCGGTGATGGTTCTATGAAGAAAGATCCAAAAGCGTTCATCGGCGCACACAGATTCAGCCCCTATACGTCTGCAGCAACCTCGTAACCGAACGCACATCGCCCCCCTGCTGCCGCGCATCCGATAATACCGCCTGATACAGCTGGTCCGTCAGAATGCTTGGCACAGCCTTGCACATCTGGGCATGGAGTGTGAGATCGAAGCAGCGCGCCTCACTCTCAGTGAGTTTCAATGCCTTGTACTCGCCCGCGTGCGCAATAAACGTCGGATTCTCTGAGTCATCTGTTTTCAGCACAAGCTCTGAGAGATGAGTCCCCGGAATCGGCTCTGCGATGCTCACGAAGACGTCATCCAGGAACGTCTCCTCGATTAAGCCCTTCGTTGCCTCATAATCACTGGTAGTCTCTGCCGGGTAGCCCACAATAAAGCTCCCGCCAACCTTGACGCCGCACTGTTGTGCAAGCTCGATCGCATAGACGTTAGCTTCCGAATCAACCCCTTTTCGCATCGTCTTGAGCATACTGTCACTCCCTGACTCGATCCCGTAGTAGACCCAGCCCATCGTGAAGTCGTGAATCGCATGCAAGACCTCCTCATTCACGTAATCGACCCGGACGTCGGGGACCGATACGTTTCTCGGACCCATAACACCTGCGATTGCCTGCAGGAGTTCGATGAACGCACCCGTATTGACGGATCCTGATTTGCCATACTGGTATAGCGAACTCGTTCCGCCGCTTATCGCAATCCTCCGAACACCGCACCGCTTGAACTCCTCTATCTCCGCGATGATGTCCTCAATCTCCCTGCTCCGAATCTTCGTACCAAAGAACTTCGGAACCTGGCAGAAGCCACATGCGCCGATGCAGCCCCTGTGCGTCTCGATGTACGTGTTTGCGCCACGGATACTCTGACCTCCGATGTCATCCGGTATCAGCGGCATCGGTCTCTCGATTTTCGCGGGCTTTGGCTCTGTTAAGATGATTTCTCCATCGTTTCTGAATGCGATTCCTGCGATATCCTCTGAAACTCCATTATTCAGAAGTTCGACCGTTGACTCCTCGCCTTCCCCGACGATGACCGCGTCAACATCCAGTTCTCCCAGGACGATGTCCGGGTATGCGCTGATCGGACCTCCTGCATAGATCAACCGGTCGCCCCGGGCTGCGGAGCTGGATACAAAATTTCGGATCCGCTCATCGAGGAGGTGAAGTGTTGAGTAGAGGCTCAGCAGTATCACGTCAGCATCAGTCTCGGCGGCGTCATCCGGATTTTTGGTGAGCGTCGCATCAAATCCTGCATCCCTGACGACTCCGCCAATCACCATTGCGCCATAAGTGTAGAGGTCGGGGGAGACGATTGTAATCTTCATGAGTGGTCACATCTGGATGCGGTCAGGATATATAGCTTGCTGGAGGCGGTACGTGATCCTGTGTTTTTGTAGTTGGACAAGACGTATGTGTTTAGAGGGGGCGAAAAAACCACGAGATTTCATGAAATTTCACGAGATTAACACAGAAATCTTGTGGTTAGTAAGCTCCATGCAAACTGAAATTGGTCGTGTCTGTGTGAAGCACGTGCGTACCAAACGAGACATGATTCATGGATTCCAAGACTATCCGGTTGAAAAATTCAGTGCAACCCTATTCATAGATTATATCCAGAGTTCTTCCGAGTACATCGTCGTTAAGGTGTTCCGGAAGCACGCCGTCCCCCAGCAATCGTTCCGTTGGGAGATTTTCGAAATATTCAGAGTAAAGATATAATCTGCTTT
>DAWR01000189.1 GCA_002506015.1 Candidatus Methanogasteraceae archaeon UBA261
ACCCATGAAGTGAGCGATCACTCGCTCAGACTCTCCATAACCTCCAGCAGGTTCTCGTAATCAACCTCGGTCGCATAGCAGCCGTCATTTAGGAGTGGGACGCCATAAGTCACGATCTTCTTGCGCTTCAACGATCGCATGACCTTGTTTAGCTCGTAGTTGCACGCCACGAGAAGTGCGCCGTCAGCGGTCTCTTTCTTCACGATGTGGCGGATGTATGACGAGCCCGCAACGATGTGGAGCGTGTAGTTGAACCGTTTTGCATCCGCAATCATCTTCGTTGCGATGCACCTGCCGCACGACTCACACTCGATTCCGAACCGCGTGGAGGGTGCCGGGCAGTCGAGTGATCGCATGCAGTGTGGAACGAGCATCAGGCGATGTTGTGTCTTCATGAAAGCAGACCTTTGCGCCGTGTTCTTGAGTGAGACCATCCACTTGTCGAGCGTTCTCGCATCCGAATACTTGTGAAACATGAATTTGAGCGGGAGATAAAAGAAATCGAGGACGCCTGCAAAGAAACTGGCGACCCAGACATGTCTGGTGAGGCTCATGCGGCTGACAAGCAGAGCCAGAAGTGCCAGCGCGATTGATGCGACCACGACAACGAGCAGCACAATTCCGATCAGATTGTACATTGTGTCATACGTCATGAATCACACATCTCCATCTTATGAATTACTTCATCCACATCCACCCGTGTGTCGTAGCACCCGTCTCTCAGCAGACAGACGCCCTGAACCGGCACGATCTTTGAGAATTCCTGCATCGACTCTGTCAATTCGGTGTAACACGCCACGCCAAGGCATGCCCCGGGTTTATAGGATTGAATAATCTTCCTAACGAAACTATCCCCAGGCACAACGAATACCTTGAAATTGTACTTCTCTGCCGCCTGAACGATGCGCCCGATATCACATCTTCCACATTTCTTGCACTCATATCCAATTATCGGGTCGCAACGTGCCTTACACTCCGGATGCCGCATGCATTGCGGAAGAATCACTGCCCTGCGCTCTTTCACCTTCTTGAAGCGCTCAAGCATCAGCGCATTCCTGAATTCGATTAAGACCTCGTCAACGAGTTCTTCTTTGACGTAAAACACCCTGCAAATCCACTTCGCGGGCGAGTAGAAGAGATACAGCATGAAAAGAACAAAATTCGGAAAGATGATCCGGTGTCTCCTGAAGCTGTAAATACCGACTACGAGTGCCAGTGCGGTCACCAGAAAAACGAGGATTGCAAAATATACGAACAATCTGCCAAGAAGTTCGTAGGGAATTTGCATAATTTAATGAGTGCCGTGTGGGTATTTAACATTGTTCGTGGGGGTGGGGGCTGTTGTTCGCTGTTGGGGGTGGAAGATTGTGAATATGCGGGAATATTTGTGTTATGTGTGTGCATATTCCGGATGCTTTTGACTCGACCGGGAGAACTTGAAAACTCCCACCCACACGACTGAACCAGCGAAAGCCCGAGATTGCCGCTACTTATCTCGAGAAGATATGCACAACAGCAGTTCCGCCGGACCCGCCGACGTTATGCGTCATCCCGATCTCGCCTGCGACCTGTCTCTTTCCGGCGTCGCCTCGCAGTTGCATCGCAATCTCGACGGCTTGCTTGATTCCTGTTGCCCCAACCGGATGCCCGCAGCCCTTGAGACCGCCTGACGGATTCACAGGAAGATCACCGTCAATCGCCGTAACCCCTTCCTCGGTCACCTTCCCGCCGGTTCCCTTCTCAAAGAATCCGAGATCCTCGATTGCGCAGATCTCAGCTATCGTGAAACAGTCATGCACCTCGACAAAATCGATGTCCTCTGGCGTCGTCTTCGCCATCTCGTGTGCACGGGATGCTGCCGCAACCGTGGCATCGAGCGTGGTTATGTCAGCCCGGTCGTGCAGCGAGAGCGTGTCTGATGCCTGTGCACTCGCCATGATCCGAATCGGCGTGTCCGTGTACTTTCGTGCGATATCGGCTGGTGCGAGCACCAGAGCGGCGGCGCCATCGGTTATCGGCGAGCAGTCGAGCATATGGAGTGGATCTGCAATCATCGTGGACCCTAAAACCGCGTCCACGGATATCTCGTTTCGGTACTGCGCCTTCGGGTTCATGGTCGCGTTGTGGTGATTCTTCACAGCAACGGATGCGAGTTGCTCTGGTGTGGTCCCGTACTCGTGCATATGCCTGCGTGCGATCATCGCATACAATCCTGGAAATGTGGCGCCAGCAAAGCCCTCCCATTCCCTGTCGGCTGCTGCCGTGAGCATGTCGGTTGCAGCCGAGACGCTCACATCGGTCATCTTCTCAACGCCTGCGACCGTCACGATGTCCGCATGCCCGGATGCGATCGCGAGCACACCCATCCTGAGCGCGAGACCGCCCGATGCACACGCAGCTTCCACACGCGTTGATGGTGTGTGCAGACTCGCAAGACCGGCATAATCAGCGATCAACGATGCTACGTGCTCCTGTTCCACGAATCGTCCCGCACTCATATTCCCGACAAAGAGTTCATCGATCGCCTCTCCCTGTACATTGGCATCCTCGATTGCTGCTACGCCCGCTTCCACAAAGATGTCACGAAACGACTTGTCCCAGAATTCTCCAAACGGTGTGCAGCCGATTCCTATGATTGCCACATCTCTTGCCATGTTATCCCGTTTGACCTCCTCTGTAATGAGGCTTCCGCATACATGGGGTGCCAGTGGATATCGTACTCGGCAACCCTGACCGCTGAATACACGATAGTAAGGCACAACCACCCGCCATCCGAGATGGGGTATGGGATAGAGGGTGTGAAGCGCCGGGATGCAAGAATTTAAACACCTTGCGATCATTTATACTATTGATGGAATTGAGGAGGGGGCTCATGTCGATCACATCGCTCGTACTGCTACTCTGGTGCTCACTTGCGGCGGGCGATTGTTGTGTGGAGGAGACCTGGATCTGCGAGGGAGTTCACCACATCGATCTGAGTGGGCGCGCTGTTATCGGTGATTACACCATAAAATTAAGAGATATCGATAATAACAGCGCTGTTTTGGTTCTGTATTATAGAACGCAGTTCAAGGACATCTACACCATGACAGATGGCGATACCGAGACGTATTTTGATCAATTCAGGATAACTGCCCTCCAAATTGAGAATGAGTCTGCAACAGTTGAGGCATACAGGTACGGAACGGAGATGCTCTGGGCAAGAGAGTGCGCAACCAGACTGAAAATCGGCGAAAACGTCTCAGCAGGCGACTACCTGATACACGTCATCGATTTCGAGAACAGGACTGTTGCTCTGGGAATCTACGCGAATGGCACCTATCTTGCGTCCGACCGGTTCGATGTCGATGAGTCGCGCATCTACGATGAGAAACTGAAGGTGCACCTCAGATATCTGGAGGATGATTGCTACACAATCGAAGCATACCAGCGGTTATCAACCGATCTCGTCATGAGAATCGATACGCTCAATGTATACCAACCGGACCAGGTGATCCAGTGCAGCGTGAATATCCAAAATACAGGTCTCCCAATTCGAAACGTCGTTCTCGAGGTTTTCGCAGACGAACAGAACGCAACCATGCATTATCCGGTGATTGATTCAAATGACACCTTTGATATAGCCATTTATCCACCGGTCCTTCCGTATCAGTCGAATCTATCGATTGTTGCGAACTTGACCGGGTGTATCTGGGACGGGGATGATTATTCTGTAAATTGTGAGCGAACTGTTGTGATAACGCCGTACATCATAGCCGAAAAATCGGTCACTCCGGACGAACTGACCCTGCCCGAATATGCGATGGTCACAACCACGCTTAAGAATGTTGGATTCACAGATACGGAGGTCAGACTCACAGACAGCCTCCCGGAATGCTTTGAGACCGGTTCAACCACCGAATGGACGCTTCAGCTGGCACCGAACCAGCCGCAACAGATCACCTATCAGATCGCCCCCAAGGACGCCGGAACATTCGTAGTTCCGGCATGCAGAGCAGAGTATGGTGAGTACGCCGTATCCTCGCATCCGTGCAGAATCACGGTGCATGGACCATCGATCACGGCGAAGAAGACCGTGTTGGACACGCTAGATAGCCATACCAAGAAGGTGCTGATACGAATTGAGAATCGGGGTGATCGTGCTGCTGGAGTTAAGCTTACCGATACGGTTCCGCCGGGAATCGCTGTGATCAGCGGCGAAACCGGGTGGCAGGGACAGGTGCTTCCGGGCGAGGCGTATAACCATTCGTATATCATCCAGTTCGAGGATCTGGAATCGCTACCTCCTGCAACAATTGGGGTGACAGACGGTTGTGACTACCACAAAACCGTGGAATCGAACGCGGTTGGTGGTAAAGAGGATGAGATAGAGAGTACAGCGAATACTACGACTACGATTGCAGAGACCCCGTCCCAATCCGCCACATCCGCGATGATCGGCAGCCGTGGTCTCATCGTACTGCTGGTACAGATCTTCGCCGTATTTCTATGCATATTTCTCATGCCGATTGCGGCTGGCTATCTGATACTGCGCAATCAGGGTGATTCGTTATGAAGATGTTGATTCTATCTGCGATATTGTATTTACTTTATAGTACGCTCGTCTTCATACTCCTGGTCAGGATATCCACATTCATCGCAGCAGTTGCACTGCTCGGAATGCCCCTACTCATAATCCTGATAGCCCCGGACAGATCCATCTCCTTTCTGGCGTATCAACATGCGATGCTCGGCGACGGGATGATACCGATCAACAATCTCCACATCCTGCTCTTCATCTGGTCGTCGCTGCTTGCGATCATCCTGTACACTGAATTCATCACCTGGTACCTCGGGCGGGGCGCTGGTGACGCTGGCAATACTGGTGGTGCTGGTGCTGAGAATGATGCCGCAGAGGACATTAGCATGGGTTGTGGTATGGACGATGATATGTTTGGTGGCATGGGTGACGATCTGATGGGCGGTGATGAAATGTGGGGTGGCGGAGACGATGGTATGCCGCCACCATTTTAGGAGCTGTGCACAATTAAGCTGAAAAAAGTGGGAGGACTCGCAATCTGTGGTTTTTACAGATTCGTTCATTCTGCCAGTTCTTCGAGTTCGTAACTACTTAGGTATGTTGATTGGTCTCCCGATTGTGATTCTATGCGTTTTGGCATGAAAAATAACCGCTGAGGGCGCGGAGGTTCGCAGAGAGACATCATCCTCCGCGTCCCTCGACAGTACTCTGCGGTTATATTTCCGTTCGGCTCATGTTGTGTTCCGGGTCCGGCATTTTCGGTATAGCGAGGTTGCATGATACTGTTTTGGGCACCTGAGTAGTTACTCGAGTTCTTCATCTTCCACCCGCCATGCCGGGTCAACGATACAGAGAAATTCCAGCTCATCAACACCAATGTTTTTTTTATCCTCTGAACTGAGTTTGGAGGGATGTAAATCACATGTCCGGTACGCAATTTCTCTTTTTTGCCATCTAAATACATTTCGCCATCTCCTTGTAGCACGTAGTAGACTTCCGAACTCTTCAACCGATGTGCATGGATGGTTTCACCGGGTTTCACCGTTGCGTGAGCAAGACTGTATCTTAAAGCAACACCTTCATTCGGCTTTGGGACATTATTATTCAACCAACTGCCCCACCACACCACAACCCCCATCTGCAAATTCGACCACGCGTCACCATAGAATACCCTGACCAACACGCTTGATACAATCGTATTTCTACATACGATCATCGTGGAAACATTGCATAAGCTACACATTATATGAGTGTATGTACC
>DAWR01000043.1 GCA_002506015.1 Candidatus Methanogasteraceae archaeon UBA261
AAATCCAATGGATGGTGAACGATAATGGCAAGATTTGAGATATCACTGGATATTCCGGACATCAACATCAAGAAAGTTGATACAACTAAAAAAGGAGATAGGATCCTCACGGTAGTGAGCACAGTTGAGGGAACTCACTGCCATAAATGCGGCAGAGCGATTACCAATCATTATGGTCACGGTGGACCGATCAAACTCCGTCATTTATCGATTCTTGGCATGAAAACGTATATTCGTATTTGTCCTACGAGATACCAATGTACCCATTGTGCTGGTAAACCTGTAACAACGCAGACATTAAACTGGTACGATCCGAGAAGCCCGCACACAAAAGAGTATGAAGAGCATATAATGCTTGAAATGGTGAATAGTACGGTGGTAGATGTGAGTATTAAGGAGGCTTTGGGTTATAAGGCGGTGATGGGCATTATCCATCGTCATATCGACACAGAAGTGAGTTGGAAGGATATTGAGAGATTGGATGTTGTAGGATTGGATGAAATTTCACTCAAAAAAGGGCATAAGGACTTTGTAACGATTGTAACGGCGCGTATAGATGAACAGACGAAGATACTGGCGGTACTGAAAGGACGTAAAAAGGAGACTGTGAAGGAGTTCTTGTCTAGCATCCCAAAACGGCTAAAGAAGACGGTTAATGCGGTGTGTTCGGATATGTACGATGGTTATGTCAATGCTGCAACAGAAGTCTTTGGAAAGGATGTTATAATCGTAGTTGATCGTTTCCACGTTGCTAAATTGTATCGGAAGGACCTGGATGGACTTCGAAAGAAGGAGATGAAACGTCTGGAGAAAGAATTGTCAGAGAAAGAATATAAAAAGCTGAACGGAGTAATGTGGATATTGCGTAAGAATATGAAGGAATTAACGGATGAAGAACTGAAGATTTTGAAACGTTTATTTCGACATTCTCCAATATTAGAAATAGCATATAAACTTTGTAATGAGTTGACTGATATCTTCGAAGACGACATTTCCAAGAGCGTTGCGACTCGCAGGATCAATGATTGGAAGAAACAAGTTAAAGAGAGTGGTTTGAAGTGCTTTAATAGATTTTTATCGACATTAGATAAATATTGGGATAAAATAGTAAACTACTTTATCAACCGCCAAACAAGTGGATTTGTGGAAGGGATGAATAATAAGATCAAAGTGATTAAACGGCGGTGTTATGGTATCCTAAACGTCAAACATCTGTTCCAACGCATATATCTTGATCTCGAGGGGTACTCTTTGTATGTGTGATCCATCAGATTATGCAACTCGAATTGTCAAAGAGCCAATTTTTTCAGGATTACTTTTTAGTTTTAAGCCATACCCATGCCACCCCTTAATGAATTGCGGAGAATCTGTGATCTTGTTTTGGCTCTTCACGTTGTTCACCTCGGTCAGGTTACACACTTCTTTATTTTTAGTTTTAAGCCACCAAGCCTCGTACCCAAGCACAGAGCCTGATAGCATTTCGCTCTTTCTGCGCATGATTCGAAATTTCGAATATGCCTCTACGCGGCTCTCTATCCATAGCGCAATTGAGCCATACCAACACCCGGAATCAGAATATGCCGCTTCTACACTATTCTCTCAGATGTGGAACGCGTCGTTTGGGGCATAACGTGCAACCTGTCATTTATCTCATCAGCCATAAAGATTGCGGAAGGGCACATGAAGTGGCGCAGATGGCTGAATTCAAACCAGAGCCTCATAATCCCCTGCCACAACCGGCATTCCCGCACAGGCGCAAACCTCACAGATATCAGCAATCCATAGCACCCGAAAGAGACACGGACACCTGCGGTGATGCCATAAGCATTCCAGACTCGAGACACGCGCGCAATCTACCTGCTGCGGCACGCCTCAACAAATGCCTCTGCGAACCGCAGATACGAGCATGCATGCAGATGCGCATACCCTGCGAGCGTATTTTCGACGAGCAGCCCGTCCTTACCGTCTTTTATCCCGATCCCGCGCTCAAGCCGGATCGCAAAGACCGAATCATCCGGAATATCTGTTATCGATGAATGGTGAAACTCGTGCCCCTTGAACGAATCGCCAGGTCCTCCGATCGGCGTCTCCGTTGTGAACGAGCCCACGTTGTAGCTCACAACCTTACCACCCATCTCGACGGTCACCGGGATTGCGCCGACCATCTCAAAGGTCTCGCCGGACATCCCGTGCATGCCGCTCTTTGTGACCATGGTCCTGGCAAGATACATCAGCCCGCCGCACTCGCCGTATATCGGCATGCCGTCTGATGATGCCCGCCGTATGCTCTGCCGCATGCGCATGTTCGCTTCGAGTTCTTCTGCAAAGAGTTCGGGATAGCCGCCGCCGATATAGATGCCATCCACGGCAGGGACTGCCGCATCGTGAAGCGGGCTGAAATAGATGATATCTGCACCATACAGCTCCAGAAGATCGATATTATCCCTGTAATAGAAATTGAACGCCTCATCGAGCGCCACACCTATCCGGACCCGCTTGCCAGTATCGCCATCCGCAATCCCGGCTCCTGCAAAGATCGAAGTCTCACTCCTGTCGAGCGGCTCTGCACTATTCGCTATCTCGACCAGCCGATCAAGGTCGATATTTTCAGAGACGATCTGCATTATGTTTGCGATGTGCTCCCTGAATTCGGGAGATCGTTTGCCCTCATGCACAGGAACCAGACCCAGATGCCGCATCGTGAGCCCCATCTTCTCGTCTCTTGGTACAACACCGATGACCGGTATACCTGTGTAGTGCTCAATTGCTGCTATCGCCTTCTCGGCATGCCTACCGCCCCCGATTTTGTTCAGGATCACGCCCCTTATGTCAACCTCCGGATCAAGGGCAGAGTAGCCCATAGCAACAGCAGCTGCGCTTCGTGTGATGCTCCGTGCATCGATTATCAGAACCACCGGGCACTTCAGAATCTTCGCGATCTGGGCAGTGCTACCGAGATCACTCAATCCCTCGAAACCTTCGTGCAGTCCACGCACCCCTTCGATTATTGCCACATCCGCATCCCCATCACCCAGCGCATGCGAGAACGTCTCAAGCACAGCATCCTCGGTCATCAGGTAGCCGTCAAGATTCCGGCAGGCGCGCCCGCATGCGAGCGTGTGGTAGCTCGGGTCGATGTAATCGAGACCGACCTTGAACGGCTGCACGTTCAGACGCCTGCTCAGCGCAGCCATGATTCCGGTGCAGATGGTGGTCTTCCCGGCTGACGACCGGTCCGCGGCGAGAAGCACCCTGGGAGTGTTGTGAGGAGTCATAGTGGTTCTTTGGTCATGAGCGTTCATAAAGGTTTTAAGGAACTGAAAGAACTCAGCGTCAACGATCGCGATCCCGAAGATGACCTGCATTCAGGCAGAGGGTTCGCGTCCGGTCGTGGATGCGATAGATCGTGCCCGAAACGAACCATGGGGCGCTTGCAACCGCTGCGTGACTCTCGTGACCCTGCGGTACCTGAGTAGTTATACAGACTGTATGGGTTTAGCGGAGGCGAAAAAACCACGAGATTTCACAGATTACACAAGATTTCTGTGTTAATCTTGTATAATCTCATGGTTTTATATGCGGGCATCCACACACTATTGAGTAATTGCCCTAAACTAATGAAAGTCGCCCAACCAGAGCGGTAAATCATTTGTTGTGAGTTCCCCCGCCGGATTCCACCGAGTTTAGCCATAAGTTGCCTGAGCACGTACGGTAAGTTGACAACCTCGCCAAGCTGGAGAGTTTTTATATAAGTTATGATAGATAAGGTTAGCAGTTATTCAAGGAGCGACCGTGGTACGATGAAAATGACAAAGCCATCTATAGTAATATTGATTCTGCTGATCCTCCTATCCGCCTTACCTGCGGTTGCAGCCGTCGATTATCCGCAGCTCACAGGGTTTGTCACTGATGATGCGGATATGATCGATGCGGTCTATGAATCAAAGATAACCGAGCTCGCAAAGAAGATCGAGGGGGCGACGACCGTTGAGATCGCTGTCGTTACTGTGGAATCTCTTGAAGGCGAATCCAAAGAGATGTATGCAGTAAAACTCTTTGAACAGGCGGGCATAGGCAAAAAGGATAAGGATAATGGTCTTTTGATTCTTGTAGCAAAACAGGAACAAAAATACAGGTTCGAAGTTGGTTACGGGCTTGAAGGGGTGATAACCGACAGCATGAAGGTGAACATTGGCGATAGGATCATCACACCCAATTTCAGAAGTGGCGAATATGGCAGAGGCATCTATGAATCGATGCTCGTAATCGAAGGGCTCCTTGAAGGTGATGAAGAGGTTATCTCCAAGTACCGAATGAACACTCAAGATGATACATCCAATGGGTGGATCGGAGTTTTGATCATTCTCATCGTAGCTTTCAGCATTCTGATGTCTGTAGGACGGAGAGGTGGAGGGCGTGGACGTACATACTATGGAGGAATCGGTGGATTTGGTGGCGGCGTGTCTGGTGGCGGCTTCGGTGGATTTGGTGGCGGTATGTCCGGAGGTGGAGGATTCGGCGGTGGCTGGTGATGGATTGGCGATGTGTAGACCGCCGATCGGTGTTTGATATTAATATGGTGATAATATGACAAAAGAGACAGATGTGGAGAAAATAAAGACGATTCTGGGAGGCAATCTGGTTACACTTGCAGAATATCAGACTGGTGGTGAGACGATGCTCCTTGCGGTCTGCAATAGTATCGACTTCGATACGCTGCATAAACTCAAAGGGATTAAGGAAATACCGCTTCTCTTGACAAAAGAGGAACTCCTTGACGGTGCCGATGTGTTTCCTATCGAATTTTTAAACATCAAGCAGCACCACATAATGCTCGATGGTGAAGACCTCTTAAAAGACCTCGTGATATCAAAAAAGCACCTGCGGCACCAGCTTGAGTTTGAGTTCCGATCAAAGCTGCTCCATCTCCGCGGGGAATATCTCAGGTTCAAGGGCAAGGATCTTGAGAGACTCGCCCTTGCAGCAGTCCCCGTCCTTGCGCCGATCGTTGGATCGCTCCTGTATCTGAAGGACTTACCTGCCAGCAGCCCCGGTGATATGTGGGAGGCAGTCTCGGACGCTTATGATGTCGATACGGAGGTCTTAAAAGAGATCTATGACATACGGCGCGGCAATGCCAAATTTAAGAAGGAGAAGGAGCAGTACATCAGGGATCTCATCAAAGTACTATCTGACATCGGGGAGATTGTTGATGAATTTGAGGTGATTGAATGAGTTCTAAGAATACAGCACTTGTCGCTGTTGCCGTAATCGCGATAGTTGCACTGCTTACCGGCGGCTGGTTCCTATCGATGTACAATGGTTTTGTAAGTTCTGAGGAGGAGGTTGACGGTGCATGGGCTCAGGTGGAGAGCCAGTATCAGCGAAGAGCCGATCTGATCCCGAACCTCGTTTCGACTGTGAAGGGTTATGCATCGCATGAAGAGGAACTCTTAACCGAGATTACGAAGGCAAGGAGCCAGTGGAGTGCGGCATCCACGACTGATGAGAAGATGGCGGCTGCCGGCACGATGGATTCCGCGCTCTCAAGACTTCTTCTCGTCGTTGAGAATTACCCTGATCTGAAGGCGAGCGAGAACTTCCTTGCCTTGCAGTCGCAACTGGAGGGGACGGAAAACCGCATCGCAGTAGAACGGATGCGCTACAATGAAGTGGTTAGAGCGTACAATACTCGGATAAAAAGGATGCCAGCTGCAATCGTTGCCAACATGTTCGGGTTTGATGAAAGACCATACTTTGAGGCAGAGAAAGGAGCAGAAACCGCACCAAAGGTGGAATTTTAGTACTTGCTCAATATCGTGTGGATATCTACATGCAAAACCACGAGATTACACGAGATTAACACAGAAATCTTGTGGAGATGGCTGCGCCGCTGCTTCGCAGACTGCGTAATCTTGTGGTTTCTACCATACGTGGGCACGTTCGGATTTTGGGAGGGGCTTTTAGGGAGTATGGCTCATAAATGATCTTGAGAAAGTAGGGGGATTTTATAATGGTCAATCGGACCATGAACACGAGAGCGACCGATGCCAATGCAACATGATCGCCAACAGGGGGATCTTTGTTCTTTGCGGCATTGCGCCGTTGCGTCTTCACGTTCTCGATTTAACGCGAAGAGTGTTGTTAATCCCGGTCTCCACGTCTTTCGTGGTGTTGCACATCCGACTGACCATTGCAAAAAATTCGATTGCGTCCCTAAAAATCCCTTTTGACCATATACTCCGCCCACATCAGCAGAAGATCCCTGTATCCCGACTGGGGTATCCGTTCGATGTATCTCTTCGCCTCTCCAATGTGCCGATCAGCGAGCGCACTCACGTATTCAATGCTACCCAGATCCGAGAGGATGTCCACGACCTCGCCCACCTCCGCATCCGACGCCCCCTCGTTTCCGAGTGTTTTCGATAAGCGCATCTTCTGCGCAGAATCCGCATTCGTGAAGGCGTGGTATATGATGAGCGTCCGTTTCCCTTCCTTAATGTCTGAACCGACCACTTTTCCGAGTTTCTTCGTATCCCCGACAACGCCAAGGATGTCGTCCTGCAACTGGAATGCGGTGCCGCATCTGCCTGTGAACTGCGATATCGAATGAACCATCTCATTCCCCTCGTCTTTTGTGTTGAGCCCGATCATCGCGCCCATTTTTCCGGAAAACTCGTACAGCGCGCCCGTTTTTTTCCAGAGCATCTCGAGGATCGCATCCTCGCTCAACGATTCTATCGGGGCTCTCGAATACTGGACATCGAGGGTCTGTCCTGCGAGGAGCGCCAGCACAACGTCGGTCTCCATCATCTTGATCAGGCGCAGCACGACACCGGGGTCGACGCCACAATCCGCGAGTTCGGATAGAAGCGAGACAGACCAGCCCTGCTGGACGTCTCCTGCAAGTATCGCAATCGATGAGCCATAGCGTGCCGCATCCTCGCTATCGTAGCCGAGTTCAATTGCCCTCCTGCGAAATTCCTCGTGCACGGTGTATCCGCCACGCCGCATGCTATCCCTATCTATGACGTCGTCGTGCACGAGCGTCCAAGTGTGAAATATCTCAATTGCCGCCGCCGCCGGAAGTGCGATCTCCTCGTTGCCACCGGCTGCGCCACATGAGAAGAGCAGAACAGCAGGTCGGAGCGACTTGCCGCGCTTACCATCTACATACAGGTAGACCGAGTCGTGAACATCCATCCCGTGAAACCGCTTTCTCTGCCTATCTGATCTAATATACTCGTAAACCATGTCGCCACGTTTTGCGAGTTCGCTTTCAAACAGTCCATCCATATTATTATCCAAGAACCAGTTCTTCCCCGTTTCTGAGCAGGTGGATGGTGTCTCCGAGCACATATCCCGCAGATTCAGCTATTTCAAGATACGAACCATGCATCACGATGCTGCCATGCGCAGGGATCACGTGTTCTGGATTTATCATGCGCAAGAGCTCCCAGTGATCCTCTCGGCAGGCATGCCCTGAGACATGAACCTTATCATAGATGCGTGCACCCCTCATACTCAATTTCGTCTCGATTGCGTAACGATTTGCGAGCGTTCCCGGTGTTGGTATGGCGTTTGCGGAAAATATGACTTTATCTCCGGTTTCAATCCTGTAGTCCGTACCATCCACCGCCACTCGGTCAAGCACAGCCCCTGGTTCCCCCTGGTGTCCTGTCATGATCGGGAGGTATTTATCCTTCCCTTCGGCTGCAATTCTCGCAAGCGCTTTGTCTATCGTCTTGCGTGTACCATACACATTTAAATTGTCCGGAAACTCCACATAACCCATATTCTTTGCCAGTTTCACATATTTATCCATCGAGCGTCCTAGGAGTACCGGAATTCTATCCATCTTCTTCGCGATCTTAACGATTGAATCAATTCTTGCGACATGGGACGAAAAAGTGGTCACGATGACCCCTGAATTAGTTTCCTCGGTTCCTGTGAGAACATCGTGGAGCATCTCCTTTGCGATTCGCTCTGACGGCGTTTTTCCGGAGATTGCCGCATTGGTGCTCTCTGTTATCATCAGAAAGACGCCTTCCTTGCCGATCTGTTTAAGCCGGGGTATGTCTGGTGGCTCGCCCAGTGTCGGTGTCCGGTCCATCTTGAAGTCGTTGGCATACAACAGAACGCCTTGCGGGGTGTGTATCGCAACAAAGACGCAGTCCAGCGTGCTGTGCTGCACCCGAATGAATTCTATGGACAGATTTGACGAGATCTCCCTCACATCGCCCGCATGCATCGATATAAGTTTGTTTTCTGCGGAAAACTTCCGTTCTGACTTGATCAATTGCTTGATCAGACCAATTGTATATGGTGTTGCGATGATCGGTGCACGGTACCTGTGCGCCAGCTTCGGAATCGCCCCGATGTGATCGAGGTGCCCGTGCGTGCAGACGATTGCGCGAACCGTTCCGTCCACCCCTTTCATCACGGTGTCATCCGGTATCGCACCCATCTTGATCAGATCGAGCGAATGCATCCGTTCGGTCTCCACATCCTCGTGAATCTGTATCTGGTCTAGACGGAGCCCCATGTCAAGAATGATTATGTCTTTGCCGACGTGCACAGCGGTCATATTCCGACCCATCTCATTGTATCCGCCGACGCCAATAATTCCAATGTCGTCCATTATATCCCTCTCTGCATACGACCCGTCACTTTACCCTCGGCATCGCAATGATCTCTCGCACCTGCATATCAAAAAAGCTGTTTGCATGCCCGGGTCTGATCACGCACGCCACATCAGCGCCTGTCTGTGTCCCACCGATTGCGATGATCTCAGAGTCGTTGCCAACAGGGATCATGCCCGAATCGGCAGCCATGATCGTAATCTCGACAGCCACCTTGAATCCAATCCCAAATAGGCTCCTCAGAACTGCCGCAATGGTCTCGATTCTGCTTGCTCCGCCGAGTTTGTCGGAAAACGACCGCTCAACACCTGAGAGGGCGTGCGTCTGCGTAAAGACTCTTGCACCCATCTCCTGCAATGTTTTGAGATTGGAATCATCGACTAACCACTTTTCTGCGCCTCTTGCACCGTAATGCAACGTAACGACGATTGTTTCGATGTCTGTTCCTTCTGCGGCCTTAGCAACCGCAATCCCGGTTGATCCGGTGGTGCTTGCAACAACGATGTGCTTGATTCCAAGTTCGGATGCTCGCTCAACTGCGGCTCTCACGGTTTCGTCCGTGTTGGCAGCACCCGGTTCTTCAAAGTATATGATTCCCTTGTCCATGTTATCACCATGTACGTATGCGGCTGCCGGGATTCGAACCCGGGTTACAAGCTTGGGAAGCTCATGTCATACCGCTAAACTACAGCCGCGGATATAAGCACTTGTGATAGCATGCTTTATACCTTTTGGTACGCATCAGAGACTGTCATGACAACCGAGATCAGAGAGCGGGCAGGTAAATCGAAGGACATCATCAAAAAGGACGGAAAGACGTTCTTCGAATTCACGAATCGCACAACCGCGTTCGACGGGGTAAAGAAAGACGAGTTCGCGCACAAGGGCGAAGTATGCTGCAAATTATCTGCGTACTGGTTCGAGATCATGGAAAGCGAGGGCATACCAACGCATTTCCGTGCGTTCGTCCCGCCAAACGTGATGGAAGTCGAACATCTCGAGATAATCCCGGTTGAGGTGATCTGCCGCAATTTTGTTGCGGGATCGCTCTTGAGACGACATGAAGGCGGAGAAACGATCCCTGCCGGAATCGAACCACGTCTTGGCGCAAAGATACCCGATCCGATCGTCGAGTTCACAACCAAGTTCGAGGCTGTGGATCGACCGATCGATTATGACGAGATCCTACAGAATGGCTGGCTCACACGCGAGGAACTGGACTCAATTTCAGAATGTACAAAAAAGGTGAACGATATCATGAAGAGACGCCTCTCTGCTGTGGGAATCATCCTTGCGGACTTTAAGATCGAGTTTGGCAAGAACTCCGCGGGCGAGATAGTGCTTGCCGATGAAATCGGAACTCCGGATGGCTGCCGGTTCTGGGACCTGGATTCATACGAGAATGGCGAGATTGTGAGTCTCGACAAGGACGTGTACAGATACGACAAAGGGGATCTCTCTGATGTTTATCAGCGGATATACCAGAGGATCTGTGAATAGCGAGTGATACGTGGCGAAAATGAACATGTCCAATACGGTATGTTAAGAACCACAAGATTACACAGTATGCGAAGCAGCGGCGCAGTCATCTCCACAAGATTTCTGTGCCAATCTTGTACAATCTCGTGGTTTTATGTGCGGATATCCACACAATATTAAGCAAGTACCAAAAACATGTTCCCACTTTACCTGTACCACGCAAACCAGTGCGATCCGAAGAGATGCACGGGACGAAAACTGTTGCGGTTCGGGCTGGCTCAGAAGCGGAACCCGCAGGAACTGCCGCGCAGATCGATACTACTCAGCCCCTTCTCAGAGAGGGCACTCGCGCCTGATGATGCGCAGGCATGCAAAGGAATCTCTGCTCTGGACACGTCATGGGAATACGCAGAGGAGATTTTCAGGAGTCTTCGCCACGTAAAACAGAGAGCGCTTCCATATCTGGTAGCTGCGAACCCTGTTAACTTCGGAAAACCGTTCAAGCTCACAACTGCGGAGGCATTCGCTGCTGCACTCTATATCTTGGGCGAGCCCGAACAATCCCGGCTGGTCCTCGAAAAGTTCAACTGGGGGCACACGTTCCACGAACTGAACCGCGAATTGCTGGACGAGTATGCGCATGCACGGGACAGCTCAGAAGTGGTAGCGATTCAGAGCGAGTATATGTGGTAGTTCCGGGTCTTTTTGTGATGGTTATCGGATGTGCAACAGCACGAAAGATGCGGGTTGACGATGTCCTTCGCGTCTCTTCGCCCTCCGCGGTTATTTTTCTTGCCAGAAAGTACAGGATCACAATCGGGAGACAAATCAACATACCTGAATAGTTACGCCGGCTTATATATAGCCATCTCCTGTAGCATCGATGATACCGGGATCGTATTGATCCTGCATCGATCCGGATCCGGCAAAGAGACACTTAATTGCTGCGTTCTGCCAATAATACGACAGTGATATAATTGCACATCAAAACAACAATCAGACCGATCATTCTATGGGGGGTGATCGCAATCATAACAATCTTTGTGATCACAATCGCTGCCGCACCAGCCTCCTGTACTGTTCATCACAGCGGGGACAACGCTGATCTCGTAATCACCGTGAACGAACTCTCACCCCAGCCGGTTGAGCCGGGACGCGATCTCGACCTCTCGGTTGCAATCGAGAACCGTGGCGGAGGTGTGGCAAGTGGCATTGTGCTCACAATCATGCCCGATTCACCGATCATCCTCAAGAACGAGAACGATCGAATTATGCGATTCGAGAAGATTATCGGATATGGCGCCCGCGTCGAGACGTACCTGCTCCACATTGATCCTGCTGCGATAACAGGTAATTATGAGATCGAACTCGGGACGACGTGGATTAATGACGGAGCACACCGCGAGCAGAACCAGACTGTTCCGGTTGTAGTGCGTGGCACGCCGAAACTCGTACTCTCAGAGATTACAATTGAACCCAAGATCATAAAGCCGGAAGACACATTTGATCTCAGTTTCCTCGTCTCAAATGAAGGAACCGGGACTGCAAGCACAGTACAGGTGACCACAGTGCTCGATAGCCCCCAGTTCGTCCCGGTCGGGGCAGACACGTTTGTCATCAGGAAACTCGATGCTGGCGCATCCGAGCGGCTGAGCTACAGGATTCTGGTGAGTGACACAGCAGAGATCAGTGCGCACACGATTCCGGTGATGATGCACTATGATGACGAAAGCGGCGGAAACGCAACCTCACAGAGTTCTGTTGGGATCAACGTGGTGGGGGACGCTGATATCTGCATCGCAAGCGTGAAGACAAACCCGGAAAACCCCGCAACCGGTGATGCCATGACACT
>DAWR01000080.1 GCA_002506015.1 Candidatus Methanogasteraceae archaeon UBA261
TGATGATAGTGTGGTGCGCGTGTGAGTGGATGAACAAGTTGCTACGTGATTAGTGGTAGCGCACTCTGGTTTTGGTAATTTGGCGTATGACTGAACAGTAGTTTCAACTATGAGGGGAATAGTGGTGTATGTTGTTACTCTGGGACATTACCAATCAATTTGGGGGATACCTTTACCCTACTTTTTGGAGTGGATACGAAATAACAGAATCCGATGTCTTAAACTTGGTATCAATAATTAGCGATGTACTACTTGCTTCCACTTCTTTATATCCTTTGTTTTTTATCTTGTAATATATTGTACTCTTTTCGCTCCAAACATCGGTTATCACAACGTCTGGCGATTTTGGAATTGTAAGCTGCACAGGGACAATCACCGGATTCTCATCGGGATCATTGCTGGTGATGATGATGTTTGCACGATATTCGCCAGAAGGAATGCCTGTTGTGTTAAACGTCACAGTGATATTTGTCTGACTGTCCGGGTTTACTATGTCATTTACCGGAGATTCCGATACCCAACCACCCGTCTTCGAGGGTATTCTTTCATACAACCCAGTACGTTTAGTGTCATGGTGGAACGTCCCCCATTCGATATTACCTGGGTCGTATATTCCGGAGCAATCCCATGCATACACCTTCTCATCCCACGAAGAACCAACGACCACCTCTATATCACCATCTCCATCGAGATCGCCCAACGCTGGATATGATCGTCCATTATAACCACGTGACGCCTTTGGCCATCCACTTACAATAGAACCATCGTGATGCCATGCATACACCTCGTCACAATTTGAACCAGCAATCACCTCTATATCACCATCTCCATCGATGTCACCCAACACCGGATAAGAGTTGCCACCAGTTCTCGTTGGCCATCCACTTACAATAGAACCATCGTGATGCCATGCATACATCTTTTCACTATATGAACCAACGACCACCTCTATGTCACCATCTCCATCAATATCACCAAGCGCTGGAGATGAGCTCACACCACCACCAGTTTCTATTGGCCATCCAGCAACAGTAGAACCGTTATGATGCCATGCATATACCTTACTATCCCGTGAACCAACCACCACCTCTATGTCACCATCTCCATCAATATCACCAAGCGCTGGAGATGAGCTCACACCACCACCAGTTTCTATTGGCCAGCCAGCCACAGTAGAGCCGTCATGATGCCAAGCATGCACTTTCTTATATGAACCAACGACCACCTCTATGTCCCCGTCTCCATCGATATCACCAAGCGCTGGAGAAGACATATCCCTCCCAGTTCTCGTTGGCCATCCACTTACAATAGAACCGTTATGATGCCATGCATACACCTTCTTACCATTCCATGAACCAACCACCACTTCCATGTCTCCGTCCCCATCAAGGTCGCCAAGTGCCGGAGAAGACATCACCTGGCCATCAGTCGTCATTGGCCATCCTGACTGGGGAGTTGAATTGGCTACTGCAATATCACTTACGTTAAACCCAAGCACACCCTTCCCGTTATTCCCAACGGTCAGGGTATAATCCAACACAACATCCGGGTACAGTGTTACGTTAAACGAGATGGGGCTTATCCAGATGTTGGGTTGACATATCAATGTCTCATTTCGGCAGTTGTTTGATTCATTGTACTCAGCGACGTTATTGGTATAATCGGCGCAAACCGTTATCATGTCGTCCGGAAGCGTGCAATTCCATGTATGGTTGAGACACCCGGTTATTTCCTCCATGGAATATAGCGTTGCAACAGAATCCGATGCAATGAAAACACCCTCAACAGCCAGTGATGTGTTGCTCGATCCCGATTTTTTACCCCCTATGTTCTTTATCTGGTAATATATTGTATCGTCAAGACCCCAGACATCGGTTATCACCAGATCCGGCTTATCAGGGAGCACAATGAAGGTACACTCTCCGCTGCCTGAATATGTGCAGCCGTACGAGTTATAAGCAAATACTGAGTTACTGAACCTGTATATTCCGGGTTCCCACACACCGTCTGGAGGCGATGTCCTTAAACAATGTCGTGCACTCGAAATATAACCTTCATCAGAGAACTCCTCGCTATCGACCACCCTCCCGGATGGATCATACACCTTGAGCGTCATGCGATAGTTGATAGTCCCGGGCTCGCTGTTGTAGAACGATCCACAGTTCTCAAAAGTTTCGTCTGTAGTGTAGTATTCCTCTGTGCACTGAATACCCATCGACATATCGCAATCCTTTGCCATCACCGGCGCGGCTACTATCGCAAGAATCGCCAGCGACACAACAACCATAAACACAATCGAGAAACCACTATTTATCGTATCATTCATTTCCTTGACCTCCGGATTATTTCACCCGCACTACACGGTCATCAGATAGTATTCCGCCATCTCCGCGCATGACCAGAATCTCGCAACCAAGCCCGCGCAACAGCCCACCCATGACCAACCGAGCCGCGACAGCATCAGAGGGGCCCGCGGGTGGTCTTTGCGGCATAACCTCCGGAGTTGGGGGCGTTATCCGGGCATCATCCGCGATTTTGTCCTCCATATTCATGACTATAAAGCTTACTGAACATCCCGCAAATATTTTATAAATATGCAGGCATAACCAACATCCGCTGCCAGATCGCCAGATCGATAGTTTTTGAGATCCACACATCTCGCGAAGAACTGCACCACTCAACCACACACCAACCACGCACCCTCAAAACCAACCCCCAACAATTTGTGAAAAGAAGCGTATATATTCATCCGGCACATACATTATTACATCCATGCTCGATCTACAAACATTTGTAATCCCGGACAATACCCGAATAGAGGAGCATACCATCGTGATCGACGGCGGTGTTCTCATCGGAGGCTATTCTGGCATCGAATACGGAATCATTGCAGAGTTGATCGCAGCCGGCGAGCATGTGGGGATCAGCGGCGAGGTCTCTTCTCGTTCGGATGTCAGAATCGACCGCTGGTCCGAGATCCATGGTACGGTGCACGCTGACGGCGACGTACATATTGGCGAGTTCACAAAGATTCATGGCAAGCTGGTCGTCGCGGGCGATCTCGATATCGGGGATCATGTATCAATCGACGACGGATTCGAGGCTATGGGGTGGATCACGATCAAGAACCCGATACCGGTCATAATCTTTCTGTACATGTATCTGAGCGAAATGCTGCGCCTCGGCAGAGTAGAGGAGGCGGAAAAGGCGCTGGAAGGGCTGTTCAGCGACGATTGTGATGAAATTGAGATTCAGATGATGGTTATGCCTGTTAAATCCGAAATCACGCTCAGCATGATTGTGACCGACGGTCCCATGATCATCGGAGACAACTGCCGGCTGCAGGGCAACGTCCGTGCAAACTCCCTGTCTATGGGGGACGGCACAACTATGTTCGGAGGAATCAAGGCAGGGAGCGTGACAATTGGCGAAAATAACATCGTTCATGGGAGCGTTGACTCAAAAGGCGACGTTCACATCGGGGAGGGGAGCCACATACTCGGAGATGTCCGTGCGCGGGCGATTAAAATCCATCACAGTGTGGTGGTTGGCGGCACCATGGATGCGCCTCGCGGCATCGTGGTCGAGGAGGCGGAAGAACCAGCAGAACCGGAACATGTTGCAAAGATAGGGGCTGAAAAAGACATAAGCGAGAAAGGAAGTGAGACAAGAAGTGTGGGGAGAAGTGCGAGAAAATCCCCCGGATTGCGCAGAAAGAATGATCACAGACGCGCAAAACTGAGCAGAAGCAGAAAACACAAGCATACGCCAGGTGGGATGCATGAGCGCAAATATTACATACGAAGACGTGGTAGAAAGCGTAATTGACCTACTTGTGCAGTCTGAGACCCAGTTGCCCGATGAGGTGGTTGCGGCGCTTACCGATGCGCAACGAAACGAGACAAAACCGATCGCAAAAGCGCAGATTGAGACGATTCTTCAGAACATAAAACTCGCATCAGAGCAAAGCGTCCCGATCTGCCAGGATACTGGGATACTGATATTCTTTGTTGAGATCGGACGGGAATGCGCGCTTGATTTTGACATTAATGATGCGATACGAACTGGTGTCACGAAAGCAACCGAGACCATACCGCTCCGTCCGAACGCTGTTCATCCAGTCACGAGAGAGCCCTCCGGAAACGTTGGAATCGGGCTTCCCGATATCACCATCGATGTGGTAAAAGGAGATCACATCAAAATCACTGTTCTGCCGAAGGGCGCAGGAAGCGAGAATGTGAGCAGGCTTGCGATGTTAAATCCCTCGGAGGTATCCGATATCAGGCGGTTCATACTTGAGACCGTAGCAGAGGCGGGGGGGAAGCCGTGCCCACCAACAATCGTCGGTGTCGGGATTGGCGGATCGTTCGATAAAGCTGCCCGCCTTGCAAAGAGGGCGTTGCTGCGAGACGTCTACGATATGGATGATTTCGAGCGAAAACTCCTCGGAGAGATTAATTCACTCGGAATCGGCACGATGGGGCTTGGAGGGGATGTGACCGCGCTTGCCGTGCACATCGAGTATGCGCACTGCCACACGGCGTCGCTCCCTGTGGCTGTGAATATCCAGTGCTGGGCGAACCGGCGGGCGAGCGTGGAGCTGAAGTAAAATAGGGGCGTTTCGAATTTTCTGGTTCTGATGCCCGTCTTTTCAGCGCATTACGCACCTGCTGCGCCTGCAACGGCGTTAAGTTTCCAGGATATGCTCAATAGCATGTGGTAGGAACCNNNNAGCCATCTCCACAAGATTTCTGTGTTGATCTTGTGCAATCTCGTGGTTTTATATGTGGATATCCACACAATAAAGGCGAGATCACTCGATTTCAGCCATCTCCATAAAATACTGCCTGATTAAGTCCCTGTTCTCTTCCGGAAGCTTGTCGATGTACGTCTCGGCTGAAACCGGGTTTGCAGCGTAGAGCGCGCCGGATATGAATTCCGCGGGCTCATCCTCTGTTCTGCGGGAACTGTGCCCGACACCGGCATCCGAAAACATCACAAGCTCTATATTCGTGCCCTCAATCACGGCAACCGATGGCTTTCCATAGATCTGCGCATCGCCCGTACCAGAGCTTGCGTCAGAGCCGATCTCACTCATGATCTGCTGATACTGTGCCTCATCCTCGGCTGCCTCCCTCTCAGCCGCGTCAGCCGGAATGACCAGTGACTCGAGTTGATCCGGCGTCAGGAGGCGGGGGGCATCCGACGAGGACATGTATGGGATAAGTGCCACCTGGCCAATGGATATCAGAATCATCAGGATAAGCCATTTTTTACTGATGATATCTGACTTTTTGACCACATTGATGTTTTCAGAGACGCGCCACGCCAGATCGTTCACAATTATTCCGTCTGCACCCCTGTTATCATAAGCGGTGGGAAGACGCTCCCTGAATGCAGGATATCTGGCTCCGATTCTTTTGATTACGTCTACCGGTCTTCTGCGGAGCAGGAATGTGAGAATGATCGCAGGCACGAGTGCGACAATGGCAGTGCAGAGCGACTTCATGCGCACGGGATATCCGAGCAGCACGAAATCATATGCACCATACTTCGCAAAGAGAACCGGAGCGCTGATATAGAGCAGCAGAAGGTAACCAAGAAGTGAGAATACGATTGTGTTCAATATCCACCCGCAAACCCGATATCTACGGGACTTCTTCTCAAGTTTCGAAACGACGTCTACGAATGGATACATTATTATAACCAATGCTGTACACGGATAAAAATATGATGGGGGTTTTTGCATATATGCCCTTCAGTAGCTAACACTTTGGCACCAGTCTATATTTGGGGCACAAAAAAGCTATCCGAAAATTCCAGTAACACTGGCGGGATCCGGGATGCCCAGATAGCATACGTTCCGAACCATCGCCTACGAGATTATCTGCCAGATAGTGTTCACCGCAATATCCAGGTTTTTATCGACCCAGGACTGACGATTCTTCTTTATTCTCTGCCCAACGATTCCCATGAGGGTTTCGACGTGATTATTGTTGTCAGGGATATGTATCCCTCTTGTCGTTAATTCTGCGAAGAGTGTCACTTTGCCAGCAGTCCTGAGAATGAATTTAGCACTATTACTATCTTTGTTCCTTAATAACAGCTCACTCGCGATTGACAGCAACTCTTCTTGAGTTTTGTCTATTCTCCACTCAAGTCTTGCAAAAT
>DAWR01000081.1 GCA_002506015.1 Candidatus Methanogasteraceae archaeon UBA261
ACGATGGAAAGCCGATGTGAAATTCGTCATGAATGGTTGCATCACCTGCGACGTATGAATATGGTGTGAGAATGAGGTGCAATGTTTAGCTATCACTAGATTTTTGAACAGCGCCACATTTTCATGTGCATGGGTGACCTGGGGGGTCACGGATGCTTCCTGTGAGATCAGCTTTCCTCTTAGATTCTACCGCAGAGTGTGTAGAGGAACGCAGAGGGTTGAAAACGGTCTCAAAACTCTTGTGTTCATCCGCGTTCTCCGCCGTGGTAAACCACTTGAGGTTCAGACAGTGCCCATAAAAAAAGTTAAAATCCACAAACGCTATTTAGCATCACGAGAACAATATTGGTAGGAGAAATGTACATGGATGGAACTATTCGAGCGGATATTAGTTTGGGATTACATGTTGCAATCGTATTAAAAAATGACCAAAAAACAGGTAAACTTACAACAGGAGTTGTTCAACGCATACTGACAAATTCTCGAACACATCCACACGGAATTAAAGTTCGTCTTGAAAGTGGTGAAATCGGCAGAGTAAAAGAAATCTTGGATCAGAAAGTTTAGTACCATTTTCATTCCTCATGCTCACTGTTTCGCCTTTGTCGTGCTCGCACCGACACCCACGAAGATGAGCGCCAGAGCACCAATTCCCAAGATCTGTTCTGATAGCAACTCGCCTCTCAGATACCACATTGTCCCGCTAACAAACAGAACCGTTCCCAGTATCACCAATACTTCGCTGATCTTTGCTTTTGCTCTTGAAGTCATGAATTTCACCTCTTTTCACGCTATTGTCGTTGTAATCCGCTCCTTGTTCAGATATCTGGTCAGGTAGCTTATGAGTGCCAGTAAAAGCACGGCTATGCTAAGCATTCCCCCAACCATTGCCCATGAAACCGCATAGCCTCCGTTGATCACGTTAGTATTAGCAAGCGAGAATGCAAAAAATATCGCAACAAATATTGTGATGTTCATGATCTGGTTTTCACGCATTCCGAGCAGTAAGTGACCGAAACCCAGGAGACCCACGGCAACAGCGATGAACGCCGGGACAACAAGAACGATATGCAGGAAAACGGCAGGCGATGGTAGCAGGATCGTTGTCGAGAAGACGTTTGCGATCAGAGTTATCAAAGCCGCAGTCAGCAGTGCGATCAGATATGCAGGAATTGTAACTCCAAGTACTTTTCCTGCCCATATCTGCCTCAGGCTGAGCGGTGTGCACAGTAACGTTTCTATGATGCCCCCCCCTCTTCTCATTGAAAAAAACCTTTCCTGAGAACATGTATGCCATGAATATGCCCAGCATCAACACAAAATAGAAAAGCAGGTTATTAAATTGGTCAAATATCAGAGATTCCTCAGCCGTCATGATAACCGGTGCGGTCATCACACTGAACCATATTGCAAAGAATATGCCCACAAGCATCTGACTTCGGGTCCTTATAATTCCATTCATCTCTTTTTCTGCAACAATACGTATTGGATTCATTCGTGTTCCCTCCTCCGTTTCACAATATCAAGATAAACCGCCTCCAGAGACTTTGTGACATTCTTCACCTCTTCCGCGGCTATGCCGTTTGTTACAAGCATTGCGAGAACTGTCGAGGGGCTTTCGTCGTCTAAGGTGACGGTTACCCTTCTGTCGTCCCGTTCGCAATCGCACGCGTGGTCCTGCGAAGTCAGGATGTCAAGTGTCCGCACAGCATACTCGGTATCGACGAGGGTGATCTCGAGAACGGGCGTGTCATGCGACCTTTTCAGACCAACGATTGTGTCACAAACCCTTATCCGCCCACCTTCAAGTATCGCGGCATTTGAGCAGACCTTTTCGACCTCGGAAAGGTCGTGGGTGTTTAGAAATACAGTCATGCCCCCCTCTTCAGAGAGTCTGAGTATCAGGTCCCTGACAAGCATCCTGGACTCCGGATCAAGACCGGATGTGGGCTCGTCGAGGAAGAGGATCTCAGGATCATTGATCATTGCTCGTGCAAGCCCGAGTTTCCGCTTCATACCTGTTGAGAACCTGCCAGTCTTCTCATTCCTGCGGTCGGAAAGTCCTGCGAACTCGAGAAGTCTCTCGATCTTCTCAACTCTATCTGGCTCAGGAACTCCATAAAGCCGTGCGTAGTACAGCAGGTTCTGGTATGCAGACAATCGCTCATATAACCCGTTGTTCTCCAGAAGAACCCCGATTCGACTTCTGATACTACCATTATGCTCATCGGGTTCCTCTCCAAGGATCAGTGCCCTGCCCGATGACGGTTTCAGAAGACCGAGCATGATCCGCATCGTTGTAGTCTTACCTGAACCGTTCGGACCGAGATATCCGAATATCTCGCCTTTTCGTACCTTAAAATTTATTTCATCGAGTACGGGCGATCCGTTGAAACTCTTTGCAAGGTCATGTATCTCGATTGCGTTCATGTCCATGCAGTACACCTCCGGTGGTTGCATAGAGCACGCCGCGTATCTGGTTTCGTGCTCAGAACGTCCACAAGCGATGGCAGTTTTCGCGGGCGGATGCTCCCAGAGGGGTTTTCGTTCTTCATCTTTCTCACCTTCTTTTGTTCGGACTGGTCGATTAATCGACTTGTCAATAATATGTGTGTGGTTGATGATACATAAACATTTCGATTAATCGAAATACTTTATGATCAAGGCAAAGACCAATGTCCTGTAGCGTGATCGGAAGCCTTCGCTGAAGGCAATGTGGAGTGAAACACTATGTGTTCGGTGCTCTACGATCTGCAATCTGCGAAACCGCGATGAAATCGGCGACGCCCGGGGATAATGCGCCAGCATCAACACACTCATGGAATGCCCGCTTTACCCGAAACCAGCCTCGGAAACCAGACTGACTTTATAATTCCCGGCCCGATAGGCTTAAATAGTATGACAATTCACAATCGTTGCGGTGGCAATATTGAGATCTTTAGATAACTTATTGATGCTAATGTTCCTATCAGTCATCCTGATCTGCGCGCCAGCGACCGCTACAGAGATGGTTTCTGCGGATCATCAGTATAATCTTGGAGAGGGAGAGGTTCTGGAGGATGACTTGCTCGTTGCTGGTGGCACAATCATGATCGATGGTGATGTTTCAGGGGATCTGATAGCTGCTGGTGGAAATATCGAAGTTGCTGGCAGGGTCGATGATGATGCATGGATCGCGGGCGGATCGTTGATTATAGGTGGTGAGATAGGTGACGATCTCAGAGCGGCAGGTGGCGATATTCGTCTGCGCGGCTCGGTCGCTGATAATGCAATGATTGCAGGTGGCACAATCACATCAAGCAGTAACAGTGATGTGGGTGGCGACCTCGATGTAGCAGGAGGTTCAGTTGAAATCGCCGGACATGTCGGTTCAGACCTTTCATGCGGTGGTGGAAGCGTGGTCATAGGTGGCACAGTCGATGGGAATGCCACCATCTATGCCGATGACATCCGGATTCTCCAGTCTGCAAGGATCCAGGGAGATCTCGAATACACAAGCGATAAAGAGATCGAGATACCGGCAGGCACTGTGCTGGGGAATGTGGTTTACAAGAGATCTGAAAAGAAAGTCGAAGACATCTACTCGAAGACAACATCATCCATCATCTCATTCCTGAGTATTCTGTTAATAGGTCTCTTGATGGTCAGATTCACAGGAAACACAACCGTCAGGGTATCTGATACCATCGCTACCCAAATCCTGAAGAGTCTTGGATCAGGAGTTCTGTTGTTGATAGCAATTCCATTGGTAGCGATGATTCTGATGATAACCGTGATCGGTATCCCGCTTGGATTAATTGTTTTAGTTTCATATATGGTGATATTGTATATATCCAAGATCTTTGTCGGACTGGCGATTGGCAGACGCATCCTGACGTATGCAAAACAGGAGATCTCGTCGCCATACTGGCATCTGGTTGTCGGATTGATTGTCATCGCTTTTGCAACCAAGCTTCCGCTGATAGGATTTTTGATCAGTCTGATCGTGATACTCGCAGGACTCGGGGCGCTGGTTATGACATGGAAATCTATTGATGAATCGAAGAGTAGGTGAGTCCCACATAACACATACGCATACGTCGCTGGTGTATGGACCTGCAACCGTTGCCCGTTGCGGGTTCACCGCCACATCACCCTCATGATACGGATAACTGCAAAGAGGGATGAGTATTGCTCCGAAACCGGGCGTTTGCATCTGCATCGGGGTTGATGCCGGTGTGGGCGCCGCAAAAGCTTGTGATTGCGGTTCAGATGATGAGGCTGCAATTCAGGTCTTCGGGTCGCGAGGAATTTTCTGCGACGATCTGACTGCCGATCTCTGACTCTCCGTCTTTGTGGTCGTTCTCATACCCCATTAACCTCACTCATGCCGCAGCGCATCCACCGGATTCATCTTCGCAGCCTTGTACGCGGGAAACGCCCCTGCAATCAGACCGATCCCGACAGAGACCGAAAATCCGACCAGAATCAGCGAGACCGGAAATACGTTAGGAAGCCCAATCAGGTCCGTTGCGCCGTAAGCTCCGACAACTCCGAGAAGCGACCCAAGAAGTCCGCCAAAGAGTCCGACTACCGCTGACTCCACGACAAAGAGCGAAAGAACATCCCCGCTCGTGAACCCGAGCGATTTCATCAGCCCGATCTCATTTGTCCGCTCGCTAACAGTTACAAGCATGATGTTCGCAATCCCGATCGAGCCAACGACAAGCGAGATCAGTGCGACGGCTGTCAGGAGTGCACCGATCGCGTCAGCCCAAACGCCGGTCATCTCCAGAAGTTCGGTCTGCGTCATTATCTCGTACGGTTTTGCATCATCATCGTCCATGTCCCGCTTGGAGACCCCGAAGTTTCTGGCGAGCCGCTGATCCATCTCTTCTGCGGTTTCTTCCACTATGTCGAGGCTGGATGCTGATGCAAAGAATGCGCTGTAGTCGTTCTCTCCGGTTAGTTCCATCATCGTATCGATCGGGATTAAGATGTCGTTATTCGGAGTTGCACTCGGATCGCCGAAGAAATTAACCTCCCCTGTTATCCCTTTCACCTTAAATTTCCTGGTGACCGATGTTCCATCATCCAGCCGGAACGTTAGATCAATAGAGTTCTGCAAGCCGATTTTCCGGTCAAACTTCTCGTTTGCAACATCGCATCCAAGAACTACCGTGTACCGATCTTTGTCTGTTAAAAAAGATCCCTCATCCATCTTCATGTTGCGAACCTCGTCGTAGTCCGCGGAAACTCCCTCGACAGTGGCGATCCTGGACTCGGACATGTATTTTACCTCAGCAGAGCGCCATATTATAGGGGACACACTCGCAATGCCCGGCGTATTCTTTATCAGTTTCAGTTCGTGATCAAAGAAGAGGTTATCCTCCCTGCCCTCTATGATGATGAAGTTCGTGCCGATCGAGCCGAGCTCGTCTGCGAAGTACTGGTTGAAGCTTGCGCCGAGCGCGACGTTGGCAACGACTGCTGCAACGCCGATGATGATTCCAAGAGCGGTCAATGCAGATCGCATCTTGGCGCTCGTGATGCTGTCGATTGCGATCTGCACCGATTGTACCGGGTTTATCATTGTGAATCAGCTCCTTATTGACTGGATTTTAGTTCCTTCGTCTCTTTCGGTGGTAGACGCCTGCGCCAACGACGACCACCAGAAGCAGCGCTGCGCCGATCATGACCGCGCTGGAATTGCCCTCCTGAACCACAGGCTCGATCTCGATCACCCGGTTGTTGAGGATCACCTCCTGCCGGTTGTTGCCGTTTCGGTACTCGGAATAGAGATGGAGATCGGCACCATCTGTGGAATTTCCTGTAACCTCGCAATCAAACTCGATTGTGAAGAGCTCGTCAGGCTCCATTGTTCCGATAAAGTACTCAGTCGGCGTAAACGTGATGCCGTCTGCCCGCGGTTCGATGCTCACGGACGTAAACGTGCTTGAGTGCGTATTTGCGACGTCAAACTCGATCTTGCCCCCGTCACAGGCGAGTTTCAGCGGCTTGGACGGAATGATCTTGATTCCTGCTGATTCGACCTTAATTGGGACATTCCATTTTGCATTGTAGGTGTGGGAACTGCCGGTGAGCGCGAGGTTCAGGTGCTCGGTTCCATCCGCTGCGTCATCGCTAACCTGCACGTTATATGAGATCTAAATTGTGTCACCGGGTCCGAGAACGCCCATATTCCGGTAGGAATCGGTCGTAACAATGATTTCATCCGATCCAATAAGTTCTACCTCATTTAACTGTGCATTGGTGTCATGATCCTTGCCGTCGATCGTTACCGAGTACTGGGATGCGGTGTTTGTGAGTGTGAGTGTTACGGTACCCTTGTCTCCTGGAATTAGCACTTCCGGGTCGGTCGTTATCGCTTCGAGCTTGAGTGTGCCCCTGCTGTCGAAAGTGTCCGTGCCCACCTTGATTGCAAAGTCCTTTTCAGACCATGTTGCGCCTTTCTCGCCCTGATACCTGCTCGTAATCTCGTGCGTTCCGGGTTTTGCGTCAGAGGCTACGAAGAGGCGGTATTCATACATTGCGGAGGAGTCCGTTCCGACGCTTCCCTTGTTCTGGCGGGCATTGTCGCTTGAGTCGAGTGTGAATGGGTATTTCGGCACGAGTTCGATTGTTACGTCTTCTGCTGTGCCGCCGCCTGTGTTCTTGACGTTCACCCATAGATCCACGTACTTCCCGATCTCTGCCGGGTACGGCTCGTATCTCGTGATATCTACCTTGAGCGCGCCTCCTGCTGCGGAGGCAGGGGCGATGATTGCTGATGCGAGGATTGCGAGAACGAAGAGATGTTGTATCCGGTTTGCGGTGCTTTTGGTCATGATTCTCACCTCGTGTTGGCAGCGCATTCCTGCCCGAGCCAGATTGATCCGTGCTCGATTGTGATCTGGTACTTGGGGGTGGTTGACCTGCGCTGCACGGTGTCGATGTTCCGGTCATGCTGGTGTTGCTGTAGTAGTGCCCTCTTCAGGATGTACGCGAATGGGCGTTCATCCGGTTGCTGTTTGTTGTGGTTGCGGGGGGTGCGGTTAGTCATGGTGTTCACTTCCTTTGTTTGGACTTGTCGATTAATCGACTTGTCTGATTGTATAGGTGTGAGTAATAGTACTTAAACATTTCGATTAATCGAAAGGTATTGTGATGGGATGTGGGATTTCACGGTGGGATGCAATACACAACACGACATACTGAACTAACCGACGCTGTTTAGAGTCGTTGATCCGGGGTTTCATACCTGTTATTTCTGGTTCCAGACATCCGGAATGAAGAGGGTTTATGCGGGGTGGGTCGATATTCAGACATGGAGCCGCAGGAGGCGAGAATTGAATGAACCAGACAGAACTCTTCGATATCAGGATGAGTGATGTGTCGGAAACATCGCTTCTGACACTGTATTGCCACGCCATCGAAAGCCAATCCGGAGACCCGATCATAAGCGATCCGAAAGCGGTGGAGATCATGCGAGCACTGAATCAGGAACTCTCAAAATCGAAGAACAGACTGCATAAGAAGATGGTCAAAGGCAAAATCGATAAGAGGATGGTCGTTCATATCGCGATTCGTGCGAAGAGATACGACGAGTACGTAATCAAGTTCCTCAAGTCCTCGCCGGACGGGGTTGTGGTCAACATCGGGTGCGGGCTGGATTCACGTTTTTCGCGTATCGACAACGGGCGAGTGCGTTTCTATGACCTTGATCTGCCCGATGTGATCAGGATCAAGAGGAGGTTCTTTGAGGGGAGTGACCGGTATCAATTCATCGCGTCTTCGGTACTGGACTATGACTGGATGGCACCGCTCTTACAGACCTGTGGTGGTCCGTTTCTCTTCATCGCAGAGGGTGTTTTTATGTACCTTCACAGAAAGGACGTGAAATCGCTGGTGCTCGAACTTCAATCGAGATTTCCTGGTTCTGAACTTGTATGCGAGGTTTTTAATGATCTGTGGCTGAAGAGGGCATTGAAGGGGATTGCCAATTTCAAGATGCGGAGGGAGTTGCACCTCGGGAAGGATGCGACATTCCATTTCGGGATCAGGGGGAGCAGAGAGTTGGAGGAGTGGGGTCCGGGGATCACTTTTCTTGATGACTGGTCATACTTTGATTCGAAGGAGGCGAAGCTCGGGTGGCTCAGGCTCATGGGACGCGTTGAATTGTTCAGGAAGACGCAATGGACGGTTCATTACCGGCTGAATGGGGCGGTCACGCCGCCATAGTGCGGATAAGTCCCACTCAACAGGAGTTTTATATGGGGTAAGTTTTAATTTATCTGACATGGAACGAACAGTGGTGAATTAACTGGCAAAAAGCGTTTCGAAGATCACAAAACAACTAGTACTCCTCGAAGCAGGTTTTAAGTGCGCGAATCCACGATGCCGGCACATCATCACGCTTGAGGTACACCACATTGAATGGGTCAAAGACGGTGGAGGCAACGAACCAGATAATCTATTGGCGCTCTGTCCCAATTGTCACTCGCTGCATACCGCTGGACACATTCCACAAAGCGCGATCAGAACATGGAAAAGTCTACTCGTTTCACTGAATAATCCAAATCAACTCAGCGCTGATCTTTTACTATTGCTGTACGATGAACAGAAAAGAGTCGAATCAAAACCTAAAACTGAAGAACCGCCACCTCCCTTTC
>DAWR01000016.1 GCA_002506015.1 Candidatus Methanogasteraceae archaeon UBA261
ACCATCCTCCGCGTCCCCCCACGTTCTCTGCGGTTAAATTCCCGTTTGGCTCATGTTGCGTTCCGGGTCAAGCAGTGTCGGTATAGTGAGGTCGCATGATACTGTTTAAGGTGCCTGGGTAGTTGAATTTATCAAAGCGGGATATCACCAATCGAGCCTGCATTCTGGTAGCTTATTTATTGGGAGCTGCCTAAACACGTAGACTATAATTATGTTGGGCACATCATAAGGATATAGAATCGCAAGGATAAAGCACCATGAAGGCGATAACAATAGCACTACTGGTTATGTGTGTAACAACAGCGATCATCAGCAGCGCAGCCGAAATTGTGACCGTGCCAGACAACACCACCGCCATGGCACAGCCCGGATTCGGGGCGGCAATTGCAGTCGCCGGTCTGCTGGCTGCTATATTGATTGTGAGACACCAGAAGTGACAGAAATGAATTGAGGGTGCACGCATGAACAAAACCGAAAATAGAACCGCACTAACAGCGCTGCTAACCGCATTGCTCGGCGCAATCATAGTCACCGCATTGATTCCGAGTTGCTATGCGTCAACCTTTGCCGGTGATGTGATCACGTTCACAGACCTGCCGTCCACAATCAAGATCGACCCGGGGTCACAGGCGTCCTTCGATGTGACGCTCAGAAACTCCGGAAGCATCTATGGTGACGTGGATATACTCCCCAGATCGCTGCCGGACGGCATAACGGTCGTGGATGGCGATTGTACAAAACTGGTAGATATGAGGAAGTCTGTCACATACCACCTCACAATTGCGGCAAGCAACGACATGGAACCGGGCACGTGCCATTTCGAGATTGCGGACAGATCAGACGTTGATCAGCACACATGGGAAACAATTGAGCTACACGTCGGAGGTAGGAGCGTTGTGGCAACTACAGGAGTCACTCCGGAGGACGGGGGTGCGCGGTGGTCTCCGGGGTTCGGAGTCGTTGCTGTGGTATCTGTCTTGCTGCTGGCACTCTATCTGAGATCTCGATTGTGAATAACCAGGGAATCGGAAGAGATATGGGTGGTGCCTGATGATACCTGTGAAATGAAGGTAAACATTCCCGAGTACTACGACAACCTTGCCTCTGACTACGACACGAGATTTTCGAATCCGCAGCTGGACTACATGCGGACCGTCGAAAACTCGGTTCTCTCTGAAAATTTGGAGGGGTTTGAGGGAATCATCCTCGATGTGGGCTGCGGAACCGGGGAACAGATTCTGAATCTGGCAGATAAGGGTTTTGATGTGATCGGACTGGATATCTCTAAAGAGATGATCCGCGCTGCAAAGAGAAAGGCAGATGAATCTAAAATTCCGGTTTCCCTTGTCATCGCAAGCGCTGATGCACTCCCGTTTAAGGAGGGATGCATATCAATGTTGATCTCGATGTTCGGGGCGTACAGCCACATCCCGGAGTATGATCGTGCGTTTGCCGAGATGCACAGAGTGCTTGCGGACCAGGCGCGGGTCGTCTTCACGGTCGTCAACCGCTGGAATCTCAACTGGTGGCTCAGGCACACATTCATCGGGAACCGCGACTGGGTCAGGCACGCCCTCAAAAATAGGGATTTTGTGAGCGATGGTCTATGGACGTACTATTTCTCAAGAAGAGAACTTATAGGGAAGATGCAAGCCACAGGATTTCAGAACGTGCGCATTGGAAGCGTAATGATCTTTTTATACCCGCATCTACACAGAATCGAGAACGAAGCCTCGCCATATCTACGAGTCTCTGGCAGAATCGAGAACGTGGTGCGCTGGACATATCCATTCAATAGCATAGGTTATTATCTCTTTGTGGTCTGCGTGAAATGACGGGTAACCTTAACCCACCCACAGCGTGCGCAGCAGCGAACAGACCGGAACTCCTTCGATTGTACTCTTTCCGAGTTTATCGACGAGCACTGCAATCGCTGTCGGTTTTGCCCCTACCTCTGTAAGCCCTTTGATCGTCTCATGGAGCGTTCCGCCGGTGGTGATCACATCGTCAACGATAACGCAGGTCATATCCCTCGCATCTGAGAAGTTGTGACCGAAGATGCCGGTCGCATCCGTGTCCTCCGCGCCGAACAACTGCTTATTCGGATAGAATATCGCAAGTCTGGTTCCCAGTTCGTTTGCAACGATGCTTGCGAGCGGTATGCCACTCACCGCAATACCGACCACGGCGTCAATCTCTGTCTCGCCGCCAACACCATCGAGTATCAGATCAGCCACCGCGTCCGAGATACAGCGCAGTCGATACGAGCTCTCGCCGATGCTGCGCCACTCAATCGACATCTCTGTTGGTGCGCGGAGTCCCTCCTTCGTACCGGCATGCGTAATAATCCACGTAATCGTCTCTCTGGACAGATTGAGTTCATCAGCGATCTGTCCGACGTGCATACCATTCCCCTTCATCTCAGTTGCTCGTTGCATCAGGTTGTTGAGATCGTTCATGCTGACCACCTTATATTAACCATATTAACGGGCTCGCCGCGATTCGAACACGAGTCATTGGGTCCGAAGCCCAATAGGATATCCGCTACCCTACGAGCCCATCAGTACTAATCTCCTCCCGCGAGGTTGTAAAGCTATCGATCGGATCAATCGGGTCGATCGCCATCGCATCGACATTCTTAAGTCAGTTACGCAAAAGAGTTGCTATAAAGTAGAGAGGAATTTACATCACTGATATCACCGCTACCAATACTACCACTGTCAGATTTCTGGATACCACACTGCGCGACGGCGAGCAGACTCCAGGGGTGTCTCTTTCGCCAGATGAAAAGGCATGGATTGCGCGAAAACTCGATTCCATTGGCATTGCTGTGATTGAGGCTGGCAGCGCGATCACGTCAGAAGGCGAACGGGACAGCATCCGAGCTGTCGTGCGCGAGAATCTGGACGCAGAGATATGCAGCTACTGCAGAATTCGTGAAATCGATGTCGAAATGGCAGTTTCCTGCGATGTGGACTCGATTCACCTCGTTGTTCCTGTTTCCGATCTTCACATCGAAAAAAAACTCAAGAAAGACCGTGAAACAGTTAGAAATGAGACGATCAGCGTCTGCGAGTTCGCAAAGGACCACGGCCTAATCGTCGAGTTGAGCGGCGAGGACGCCTCACGAGCCGACATCGATTTTCTGCGGTCGTTGTACGCGGACGGGATCGATGCTGGCGCAGATCGGTTATGCTTCTGTGATACGGTCGGGATACTGACGCCTGAGCGCACCGCCACGATATTTGAGGAGTTAACAGGTCTTGGCGCGCCGATCAGCATTCACTGCCACGACGACTTCGGGCTTGCAACATCGAACACGGTAGCAGCAATTCTTGCAGGCGCGGCGCAGGCGCATGTGACCGTGAACGGGATTGGCGAGCGTGCCGGAAACACACCTCTTGAGGAGGTGGTGATGGTTATGGAATCGCTGTATCATATAGATACAAAAATCGACTGTAAGGAGCTGTACACGACCTCACGACTCGTGAGCAGGCTAACAGGCATCCCGGTTGCCCCAAACAAGTCGATAATCGGCGGAAACGCGTTCACGCACGAGGCAGGGATTCATGTGCATGGAATTCTTGCCGACACATCGACTTATGAGCCGATCACGCCTGAGACCGTTGGCAGGGAGCGGAGGATCGTTCTCGGAAAGCACACTGGCAGGGCATCGATCGATGCTGCACTGCGCGAACTGGGAATCACTGCCGCAGATGAGCAACTGAGTGACATATTCACGCGTGTTAAGGAACTCGGGGACAAGGGCATGCAGGTGACCGATGCCGATCTGCAGGCGATAACAGAGACTGTGCTCGGGATATCCAAGAAAGCGAAGGTTACGCTTGAGGAACTCACTGTAGTTGCCGGGAACCGGGTCACGCCGACCGCATCCGTCAAGCTGATCGTAGACGGAAAGGACGTTGTCGAAGCCGGCATCGGAACCGGGCCTGTTGATGCGGCAATCAATGCGCTCAAGAAGGCGATTGCGAACACGCAGGATGTGGGGCTCGAGGAGTACCACGTCGATTCGATCACAGGCGGAACCGATGCGCTTGTCGAGGTGCTTGTCAAGATGCGTTCTGACGGAAAAGTGATCACGGCAAGAGGCGCAAGAACCGACATCATCATGGCGTCGGTCGAGGCAGTTCTTGAGGGGATCAACCGGCTGATTGAGTGAACGGGAATGGTCCGTGCCCGCCCAGACAGGTCAAAATCTTTATAATGGGGATAGCGTAAGACTACTGGAACTGCAGTTATGATACTGGAACAGATTTCAAAGAAAATGTTACCATTTGTATCAATTATGATGCTCTTGGTATCCGGAACGTATGTGTCAGCAGAGGAAGGGCATGCCAGCGTCATGGTCAATGCGCCCGAATACGTCTCTGGCACGTTCGATGTCACGGTCGATATCGATGACGTGACCGATCTCACATCAGGACAGTTCGATCTTACGTTTGATCCGGACGTTCTGAGCGTTCTCGATGTTACATCCGGGAAGATCGGCGGAACAGAGGTTAAAAAAGATATGGAAGTTATAAAGGATGATAAGGTCAAAGTAATCTTTAATTTACCTAACGCAGGTCTGGTTAGCGGTTCCGGATATCTGGCAACGATTACTTTCGAGGTGGTGGGAGATGTTGGCGACACCAGCGCACTTGAGCTGTCCGATGGGCTTCTCACCACTTATGAGTCATCTGTTCATCCATCGACGGCGGGCAACGCCGAGAATGTGGGGGGGATGGTTGCTGACTGGTCTGGTGACGTGGTGACGGTGGATTCCGGCGACGCCAGCACCGCAGCGGCGGCAACAGCAGTAACGGCAACACCGGTGCGGATTGCGACCGCAACACCGGTACAGTCACAATCACAATTCCGATCGTCCGGTTCGGATCCGGGAGTGGTTGCCGCATCTGCAGAGTCTGTCATGTCCGCGCCTGCGGCAGGACACACAACCGATGCGGATGCGACCGTTCTGGCTGAACGGTTCGGAATTGTGCCACACAATTTCAACGTGGTGTACCTGCTCATAGGCTTGCTTGCTTTTATCTACACGTTGATAACACTCAGATAATTACGCAGAAGAGACTATAATGAGACTGATCACAATCATCGTATTGGTGCTGGCACTATCTGCGAGCATCGCACCCCAAGCAGCAGCGGAGACGACGGTCAGTCTCGATTGTTCTGATTATATCTCTGAAAGCAAGTTCGATGTTGAAATTGAGATCAGTGGCGTCGAAGAACTGGACTCGGGGCAGTTCTGTCTTCTATTCGATCCGAATGTTCTGAATGTGACCGATGTTACGGGTGGGAGCATGGACGGCAAGGATGTGGCGATAGGTGATTGGGAGCTTGTGCGTTACCATACAACTCAGGGCATCGGCATCATCAGGGTAGTGTTCAACATCCCCGGTTCTACTGGCGTAAGCGGCTCGGGAAGTCTGGCAACGATTGCTTTTGAGGTGACCGGCAATGACAGTGATTGCAGTCCTCTGAACATAACCAAACCGAACACGCTCCAGATAACCGGATTCGAGAACGGGAAACTATGGGATGGAGAGGCTGAAGAGATATCCGCAGTCTGGGTGAACAGCAACGTCTGCATTGGCGGTCCCCCTATGAGGGCGCAAACAGCCCGCGTCACCGTCTTTGTTATGAATCGTGACGACGATTCGCTCGATGTCGATCTGTACATCGATGGACAATTCAAAAAGAGCGACAGCGTCTCAAAAAATAACAAAGAAGAATTTAGCAGTTACTCACTGGACGAGGGGACCCATACATTCGAGATCAGGTGGTATGATCCCGATACGGATGAATGGTACGAAAAGTACGAAGAGTATAGCGTATCTGGCACAACTGCCCTGACTCTGATGACCGATGAGCACACTGATGAGGATAATAAGATCAGCGCCAGCGTTTATGTGACGAACATGGACGATGACAATCTGGATGTTTACCTCTACCTCGATTCCATGTACAAAAAGTACAAGAGCATCCCGTCCGGAAGCGTTGGTGATTACGGAGAATACGAGTTTGAAATCGACGAATATAGCTTACATTTGTTCAAGATCGAATGGCTCGATCCCGATACCGAGATAACTTATGAAAAGGTCGCAAGAGAGTATGTAACGAGCGAAATGGCTGTGACCATGTATGTTGATAATCACACAGTGCCTGAAGAGATCCCGACAGTGGTTCCAACTGCTTCCGTGTCCCCTGTTTCAACTCCCGGGCTAACCCGGACCCCTGCACAGACCGCCGAGATGCACACGACCCCGACCCCGACCCCAAATCTGCTGTCAGATACGCAACCAGCCAGAAGCTGTGCCGGAGATTGCGCCATGGAGCCTGAGATAGGTGGCGTGTGCACGCTGGTTGCATTCGTCGCTGTTCTGTTTGTGTTGATGCAGATCAGGAGAATTTAGGGATTTTCACGATTGAAACTGCCATTGGTTGTTGCGGGTAACCGGAACTCCATTTTACTTGAGTTGAATTCCATTTTGATTTTTAAGAAGCGTTAAATATTAGTCCACCATCATCCATGACTATGAGTCTTGTAAGAGATGCACAGAACGGAACAGTAACAGAAGAGATGAAAGTGGTCGCGCAGGTAGAGGGCGTTGACCCGGAATTCGTACAGAGAGGTATTGCGAGCGGAAGAATCGTGATTCCGGTAAGCCCGTATCGAGAGACCCGCGCATGCGGCGTCGGGAAAGGGATGCGCACCAAGGTGAACGCGTCGGTGGGCACGTCATCTGATATCGTGGACATTGATCTCGAGGTTGAGAAGGCAAAGATGGCGGAGAAGGCGGGCGCAGATAGCCTGATGGAACTCTCCACAGGCGGCGATCTCGTCGAGGTCAGAAAACGGGTGATTGCAGCAACACCACTCTCTGTGGGGAGCGTTCCGCTGTATCAGGCGTTTATCGAGGCGATCGATAAGAACGGCGCAGTCGTGGACATGAACCCTGACGACCTGTTCCGGATAACAGCGGAGCAGGCAAAGCTCGGAACAAACTTCATGGCGATTCATACGGGAATTAACCTTCTGACAGTCGAGCGGCTAAAGAATCAGGGCAGATACGGCGGGCTCTGCTCAAGAGGCGGCGCATTCATGACTGCGTGGATGCTGCACAATGAGAAGGAGAATCCCCTTTACAGCGAATTTGATTACCTTCTCGAGATCATGAACGAGCACGAGGTCACGCTCTCGATGGGGAACGGCATGAGAGCCGGCGCGGTTCACGATGCAACTGACCGTGCAGGGATCCAGGAACTGATCATGCATGCGGAACTGGGCGACCGGGCGCATGAGGCGGGCGTCCAGGTGATAGTCGAGGGTCCGGGTCACGTCCCGATAAACGAGATCGAGACGAACGTAACCCTGATGAAGAGCCTGACAGGCGAAAAGCCGTTCTACATGTTAGGACCGCTCGTTACCGATATTGCGCCCGGCTACGACCACATCGTAACCGCAATCGGCGGCGCAATCTCCAGTTCCTGTGGAGCTGACTTCCTCTGCTATGTGACGCCCGCAGAGCATCTTGCACTCCCCAACGTTGAGGACGTCTACGAAGGCGTGATGGCTTCACGGATCGCTGCGCATGTCGGCGACATGATCAAGTACGGCGATCGTGCACGAGCGTGGGATCTCGATATGGCAAGAGCACGGCGCGATCTGGACTGGGGCAGGCAGTATGAGGTTGCAATCGATGAGGAACGTGCACGGGAGATCAGAAACAGCAGGCTTCCCGAGGACACTGAGGCATGCACAATGTGCGGAGACTTCTGTGCACTCAAGATCGTGAAGGAGAACTTCAACTTCGATCGGTGAGGTGAATCAGCGAGATTGGGCTTGTGGGCAGGGGGTGGGGGCTCCCGGGGTTGTGCAATGCCGGCACAATCAAACGCCCGTAACGATTGATTGGAGACTTGTTACGTAGAAGTCTCAAAAACGATTGCGGTAGCCACGTTTCTGAAAACCACATTACAAGCATTCGTTGTTGAAATTGGATAGGTTGTGCCACTACAGTATAAAAATAATATTTTTTGGATATCTAAAAACGTTATCATCAGAAATTGTACAAAGATGGATGGTGGCATGCAGAATATGAGCTTACTCGTTAATCCCAATGAAATCTCAATTTGTGGAATACACGTATTTATAGCAGCTATTGTCGATCAAGATGTCAGTGTGTAAAACTGGTGGGTGGTAGATTATTATTTGTGAGTTCCCTAAAGTAATACACTACCGATTTCTTCCATATCGGTCATGCGCCTCTGAAAATTCGCCTGACACTATTGAACCCCATATGGAAATTTCACCTGCCAATAAAACCGTCGCAATTATCGGCTCTTCGCTATTTCATG
>DAWR01000091.1 GCA_002506015.1 Candidatus Methanogasteraceae archaeon UBA261
CCTTATCCATCTGGCTTGCCATCTCCTTCAGTTCCCGCGCCATTTTGAGCAGTTCATAATCCTTGAAGCCGTACTTTGTGGCATCCTCGATTGTAGTATAAGCCTCTTCGAATCTTCTTGTCGAGACCAGAAGTCGCCCGAGAAACATGTACGTGGTCAGGCTCTCCGGATGGAGCCGGATGATCTCCCGGTACTCATACTCTGCCTGTTCGAAATCTTTCATCTCAGAAAATAGCCGCGCAAGATTCTCTCTTGCGAGTATGTAGTCGGGATCGAGGCGAATCGCCTCTCTGTACTCGCGCTCGGCATCTTCTGTTTGACCAAAGTCCTGCAAGAGACCGCCTAAGTTGTTGTGCGTCACAGGATTGTTCGGATCGAGTCTGATGCTGGTCTGGTACTCCTCTCGTGCATCGGTGGGATTTCCATGCAGATAATATACCATACCAAGAACCATGTGCAGATACGCATCATTGGGTCGCTCTTGCAAGAGCGTCGTGAGTTCGCGAACCGATTCATCGTACTTCCCCGCGTTCTTGAGCGTTATTGCAAGGTTCTGGCGAGCATACGCATGATCTGGATTCTCGTCGAGGACGTGGCGGTACTCGGCTTCTGCTTTTACATACTCCTTGCGCTTGCCGAGAAGGTCTGCCAGATTAACTCTGGCATGGATATATTTGGGGTCTAAAAAGATCGCACGTTTGTAATGCTTCTCTGCCACATCCATATACCCGAGTTCCTCCATGATCACAGCGTAGTTGTTGTGAATGGCAGCGTTCTTTGGATCAAGGCGGATCGCTTCATCGAGAGCGTCCTTCGCATCACTCGGTTTGCCCTGCTGTTGAAGCAAATCCCCGAGATTCGAATGGAACTGCGCAACGAACGGGTTTAGAAAGATGGCACGTTCGTACTCTCGCTCCGCCACGTCGAGTTTCCCGCGTTCGTGTGCGGCAACCCCCTTCCTGAACCGCTCATAAGGATCGTCGCCAAAGAGTTTGAAAATATCAAACATATCACGATTGTTCTTCCGCGTCTTCTGACTCTGCAACTTCTTCTGTCTCGTCCGCTTCAGCTGCTTCTTCTACCGCTTCTGATGCGCCTTTTGCTTCTTCTGCAGCCTCTACAACTTCTTCTACTTCTACTTCTTCTTCCGGTGGTTCATCACCAAGCAACGAAGCTACCGACGATGACCCATATTTAGTGACTGCGGTGTTGATCTGGGCGATATCTCCGGATATCTCATTTCCCCTAATCGACCGTCTCTTTCTGAGCCCCCCCTCGTCCGGATGGAACCCACGTCCCCCTGTTACGAGGACTTTTCTTCGTTTTGATCCGGGAAGCGTATTTCGCATCGGGAATCCACCATTGTCCGATCCTCCGGTGATCTTCAGCGTATATCCGGGCAGCCCGACTGTGCCCCCATCGATCTCGCTTCCGATAGTTTTTCCCACGAATGTGTTTGCTGATGCGTCCGATACCTCTACCTGGTATGCTTTTCCCGTCTGTACATCTGAGACAATGACTCTAAAATCTGGCATATCTGTTTCTCCTTTCATATCCATGCATCCAAGAAGGTTATATAGATTGCTACCTCGATTAGGGATCATGAACGTCAACTCCGACCTACACATACATTCGAAATACGCGATGGCAACGTCTGACAAGATGGATATCCCCACAATTGCACGGGAAGCGGCAAAAAAGGGTGTGCATCTCGTGGGGACGGGCGATTGCCTTCATGCAAGATGGCTGGAGTCGATTAAGAGGCTGCCCGAATCCGAGGGCATTCTTTCGCTGAATGATACATCCTTTGTGCTCACAACGGAGGTCGAGGATTCTCGCAGGGTTCATCATCTCCTAATCATCCCCTCAATCTCAAAGGCGGAGGAACTGCGTGAGCGGTTCATGGAGCACTCTAGAAACATCGACACTGATGGGCGCCCCACCCTGCAACTGAACGGCACAGAGATTGCGGAATACGCAAAGGATGCTGGTGCATTGATCGGACCGTGCCACGCGTTCACGCCGTGGACTGCCATGTATGCGTACCACGACTCGCTTGAAAGCTGCTATTCAGATCTCGCAGGTTATATATCGTTCGTTGAACTGGGCTTGAGTGCGGATACGTCGTATGCCGACCGGATATCTGAGTTACACAGGCTAACTTTCCTCACAAACTCGGATGCACACTCGCCGTGGCCCAACAAGCTTGCCCGAGAGTTTAACCGGTTCGAGATGCCTGAGATCACGTTTGAGAACCTGAAGAGCGCGATTCTCAGAAAGAATGGCATGGGTCCCGTGTTGAATGTGGGGATGTTTCCAGAGGAAGGGAAATATAACGAATCCGCATGCATACGTTGCTTCAAGCACTACACGCTGCAGGAATGCTTATTTGCGAGGTGGAGATGCTCATGCGGCGGGAAGATCAAGAAGGGTGTGCGGGATCGGGCGAGCGAACTCGCGGATCTCCCGACAGCCGAGCATCCCGATCACAGACCCCCGTACCTTCACCTGATACCGCTTGCGGAGATCATTGCGATGGTTCTCGGGCATTCGAGCCCATTCACTAAAGGGGTGCAGACAGCGTGGAATGCGCTCGTTAAAAGCGCCGGAAGTGAGATTGCAGTTCTGGTGGACTCTGATATCTCTGATCTTAACGCAGACTCAGGGATTGTGGATGCGATTGTGGCATTCAGGAACGGAGCGGTAATCATCCATCCTGGCGGGGGCGGCAGATACGGGACAATCGAGCTTCCAAATGGCAATCGTGGTGCGGATGATGGCGATGGTGTAGAGTCGGGGGGCTGGGTCGAAACGGTTGAGACGAGGGGTGCACAGCGGACGCTTGGCGATTTTGGGTGAGGTAAGTGTTTAGCTAACCACACGATTACGCAGATTTCCACGAGAAAGTGAGGGGGGATATAACATGCCTGATTTCGATGGATTCTGTGGTTTCCAATCTTTGCGCCCTTGCGCCATCGTGTCTTTCTCGTTCGCGTTTGCCAGTTTAACGAGAACGGTGCAAAGGCGAGAGAGATGCAAAAGTAGGAGGAGATGCCCGCGATTTTTCCAGATACGCGAGGGGGTTACTACTATCGACCACAGAATACGTAAGAACCAGTAAAATGCAAACATATCGCCAATATATTGTATATAATACCATCTTCTTGTGTCAATCTCGTGAAATTTCGTGTTTTTGTCACCTCAGCTAAACGCATACGCATATTGCAACGACATGAAGGCACTTTCTTCCGGGACTCCCACATCTCACGGAATGCTCTCCAGATAACTCCGTTGCCTCATATAAACGACATTCACGCCAGAATCCCGCAATCGCCTCAACAGCTCGGAATCATTTGTAAATACTGCGGCACCAATCTCAATTGCAAGCCTGAGAATTGCATCATCAACAGCCCCAACGGTCTCGATTATCCGGAATCGGGATAATAGGGATAATGCAACGCGAGCAGCGTTCTGATTGACACCGTGCCCGGATGATGCGATTCCCTTGAGCTCGCGCACCACCCCGGAGGGGACGAGATACTCGTCAAAATTGAGTGACGAGAGTTCTGAGAAGATGTCGACACCAAACTGAACAGGAACCATCAGCGCATTGGTGTCGAGAATGATCTTCATTCGATTGTTATCCTGCTCCGGTCATTCGGTCAGTTCGCCAACCCCGATCAGACGCCATCTTGAGCCAACACGTCTCGATATTGCAACCTGTGATCCGATCTCTGCGCATACCGGGCGCTTCAGCTTGACCGTAGCCGCGTCACTGCGTGCACTTGTTACCGCACCAACAGTTGTCGCAGTTCCGATGCTCAGCATCAGCGGCTCGCTTGCGTGGATGGATTCGACCTTTGACTTGTCGCTTGACCCGACGACCCACTTGAGAAGCGTGGTTTTCATGGTAAACAAGTCCCAGACCGGTGGTAGTGTCCCTGGCTTGCCAGCGACCTGTCCTGTGAGCTGGTCACTTTTAGTCATCGCCGGGTCCAGCGTTGTACCGATTGCGAGGAGTCCGCCGGGTGTTGCTTTCTTCTGCTTCTTACCGCCGGAGATTACGTTTGAGATGCGTGTTGTGATCGGTATCCACTTGACATCGCCTATCTGCTCAAGTCGCCGCCCCGGGCGGATCTCAATATCGTCGCCAACACGCAGGCTGCCCTGGCTGAGTGTGCCACCGATGACACCGCCTATCAGCTTATCAGGGGGGATTCCGGGTCGGTTGACATCGAACGATCGTGCAACCAGAAGGTGAGCCGGCTTGTCCGGATCATAGACTGGTGACGGAATAACTTCTTCCAGTGTCTGAATTAAAAGATCGAGATTTATCTTCTGTTGCGCGGATATCGGAACTATCGGGGAGTTTTCCGCAACTGTTCCTTTGACAAATTCCTTCACAGAATTGTAATGCTCGATTGCGTCCTGCTTTGACACGAGATCGAGTTTATTATGCACGATCACGATGTTTTTGACACCGATTACGTCGAGCGCCATCAGATGTTCGCTTGTCTGCGGTTGTGGGCAGGGTTCGTTCGCTCCGATCACGAGCACTGCACCATCCATGATCGCAGCGCCAGAGAGCATGGTAGCCATCAGTGTCTCATGTCCTGGCGAGTCGACAAAGGAGACCGTACGCAGTTCCTCGGTTGCAGTGCCGCAATGTGGGCATTTCTTCTCAACAGTATAGCACTGCGGCTCCTCGCAATCAGGGCAGCGCCTGAATGTGACATCCGCATAGCCCAGCCGTATCGATATGCCTCGTTTCAGCTCTTCGCTGTGTTGATCTGTCCACACTCCGGAGAGCGCGCTGACAAGCGTGGTCTTTCCATGATCGACATGCCCTACCATGCCGATGTTAACACTGGGCTGTTTCAATCGTTCATTTCCTCCGGGAATTATACACCATACTATCCATGCTGATTATAAGTAGCTTGTGGGTGGTAGCAAGCTTGTGCGTGGTGGTAGGGAGTCACACGTTCACGATTCACGACTCACTCACGGTTTGCCTTTACCGGACACGTTCGAATGCGCATGGCAGAGTGCGATTGCTAGCGCGTCAGCAGTGTCATCAGGAATGTCGCAATCGATCTTGAGCATCATCTTGACCATCTTCTGCACCTGCTTCTTGTCAGCCCGACCCGACCCGGTGACCGCCTTCTTGACCTGATTCGGCGTGTACTCGAAGACATCGAGGTCGTGCTCGGATGCTGCGAGCAGGACGACTCCGCGTGCATGGCTCACCTCGATTGCTGAGCTCACGTTTCTGGAGAAGAAAAGCCGCTCGATTGATAGTTCATCCGGCTGAAACTTATCAAGGACCTCTGTCAAATTCTCAAATAACATCCTGAGACGGGTATGGAGCGGTTCGTCCGACGGAGTGATGATGATACCATATCCTGCGTAGCGACTGCCCTTAATCATGCCAAATCCGGTATTTGCAAGTCCTGGGTCGATTCCAATGATCACGATCTCACCTGATTTCTAATTCCCAGTGTAACGATTGGAGTTGCATAGTTATAGTTATGGTCATAGTCGACACGGTCTGGGAATATAGTGATTTCCGTAATGGTCTGTTGGAGGTACAACAACGCGAGAGACATGAAGACTGAGATTGGCGACACCCATAGTGCTCATCGAACACTAAATTAGCAAAAGTGCATGTTCAATAACTCGTGGTGTTATATGTTGATATTCACACAATTTTGGGTGAGTACCAGCAAAGTTATCTGGACACGGATGTATATAATTCCAAAAGTTTTGTCGCAGCATCGCAAAGCTTGAGGTCATGAAACACCAATCAGGTTGAGACGGATAGAGGCAAAACCAATGATCACAATAACAGAAGACAATATCGACATCAACAGAACGATTGAGACAGCGAAGCACCCCGATGTCGGCGCGATCGTTACGTTCACAGGCATCGTGCGGGATGATGAGATCTCGGGAATGGAGATTGAGGTGCAGAGAGAACCTGCAGTGCAGGAACTTGGAACGATAAGAGAGGACGCGCTAAAACTCTTTGAGATACAGTCTCTTGAGGCGATCCACCGCACTGGAACGCTCTCTGTCGGTGATGTGATCGTGACAATCGTCTGCAGCGCGCCGCACCGGCAGGACGCATTCGCGGCGTGCGAATACGTGATGGACAAGCTGCAGAATGTGGCGTCGATACGGAGGAGGGAACTGCGTTAAGAATGAGACTGTGACAAAGATGGGTGTGAGCGCCCGGGAGTTCCAAACGGTCCGTGTGAGTCGCTATGAGTCCAAAATTGCTGATACTACCGATTGTGTCGTTTGCGAAGAGTTTTTCGCATCCACCTCAACAATCGATTCGTTGTCGATCTGGCTGCAAGTCCGTGCCAGCTTGAGGAGCTTGGCGCAGGGTATATTGTCTGCGAAGGACTCGCGCACGATATTGAGGACGTGCAGGTGTCAGGAGACGAGATCCAGGTGTACGCAGAAACTTCCGGCGTAATGAAGAGATCTTTGCCAGAGTCTGCAATTACGGTCGGAAAAGAAGATGTTTTTGCGATCATGAATTCGCTAAGGTCTGAAATCTGGGGCAAAGCCGGTGGAACGCACTGCTCTGTTA
>DAWR01000198.1:0-580 GCA_002506015.1 Candidatus Methanogasteraceae archaeon UBA261
CATGCCAAGAGCAAAGCGCTGCCATCGAAAGCCGCTGTTGTCATGCATGTTGAAGAAGTGTACAACGCAATGTATGGACCGGACGCAGGAAAACGTATAATATGATGGTGATCTGTTGAGTGAAAAAGTACTGGGAATTGAGGATCTGCTGAGCGAGGACAAGGAGGTTATCGAAGAACCTGCAGAAGGTTTGTATGACCTCGTAATCCCTCCCGGCGTTCCGATGACTCTGGTGATGGAGTTGGCATCGGAGTTTGATCTCGAGCCACATTCCAAGACCATCGATTCATCGGTCGAGGATGGTGCGCTGTTCGGCATGAAACTGGTCGTGCTTCGAGGAGACCGTGAAACCGTGGAGCGTGCGAACAAATACCTCTTTGAAGTATTCGATGATCGAATCGGGTGTTTCGAGGATTGATCACAATTTCTACGACCCGGAGCGGTTCTGTCCAGTTACACGTATATATCGTGGCATGTGTATGAATGCAGGCATACTGGCATCGATGTTGATATTGATGCTGTCTGCAGGAGCATCTGCGACAGTGTATGAGAGTTACGATTGTTCGATTCACCCGGACGG
>DAWR01000198.1:616-12092 GCA_002506015.1 Candidatus Methanogasteraceae archaeon UBA261
GCAGATGGGACTGGCGCAACCGCGATGATGCCGGATATACTAAAGAAAGAGTTCACTCCGGACTGGAGCTACGACGGGAAGCAGATCTTTTTCATATCATTCAACAAGCAGGGAAACGGAAAGATCTATGTGGTGAACGCTGACGGAACCGACAAGAAGGAACTGATGCCGGACGATCCACGGAAGCAGTGGTACCCTGATGTGAGCCCTAACGGAAAGAAGATCGCTTATGTTTCGCGGCAGCCCGGCTGCAAGGAGAAGCTGTACATCGCAAACATCGATGGAACCGGTGCGAGAGAACTGATGCCGGATAGTGCTGAAAAGCAATTTTCTCCTGATTTCAGTCCGGATGGGGCAAAGATTGCGTACCATTCCTTCAATCCCGCGGATACGCTCGACAAGGTATACCTCGTAAACGTCGATGGGACTGGCGCAAGAGAACTGATGCCGGGAAGCAAGGAGAAGCAGTTCTCGCCCAATTTCAGCCCTGATGGGACCATGATTGCTTATGTCTCATTCGATGAGGATGATCTTAACCGGGTCTACATCGTGACTACGGACGGCACAGGCAAGCGAAGGCTCACAACAGAGACCAGTGGCAGAGAGTACGATCCACACTGGAGCCCTGACGGTACAACGATTGTGTACAACGGAAACGTTGTGGTTCCGGTACCTGCAGAATCAACTGTGGCATTGGGTGCAACAGCCGCAGCGCCGGGCGAAGACGAAGAAGATGAGCATGCCGCCAAGACCGCAACACCCGGATTCGGGGCGATCGGGCTGTGTATGATATTGCTTCTGCATCTGATCGTACGGCGATCACTCTGATTTCGATCTGCGCTCCTCCCCACACGGGTGCTCCCCGGTCTCGCAGAACTCCTCGAAATGTCCCAGCCACTGGGGGTGCCCGGGCGAGGTCTTCACGAAGTTAACCAGATTTTTGATCTGTTTTACGGTTACCGAGTGCAGTTCGTGCTCCATTGTGCATGCATCCTTATCTGCAATCTTTTCGGGCACAGTTATAATCTCTAGGAAAGCTTTCAAGGTATCATGTCGATCCTTCACGACCCGTGCTATCCCCCTCCCTTTCTCGGTCAGTGTCACGCCGCCGTATTTTTTATATGTGACACAACCCTTTTTATCAAGCTTTTTCACCATCTCAATCACGCTCGGTGGCGTGACATCCAGAGTCTCTGCTATATGCTTTATCTTTGCATACCCGTTAGTCTCTGTGATGTTGAGGATCGCTTCGAGATAGTCTTCGGCTTTTCGAGACAACATGATTAGTATTAGGGCAACCTACAATTTCAATTTTTCTCTGGGATTGTCCGGGTTAGATTCATGCGAGATGAATCGCTCACCCTCCAATGTCAATGCATACATACCATCGCAACCCTGATTGCTCGAACACGAAACCGAACCTCCGCATCCGGAGCAGGAGCCTTGCATCCCAACGACCTCGATGTATCCGGCATCCACCAGAGATTCAACGATTGCCATGAGTGTGGATCTCTTTAGACCCAGCTCTCTTGCGAGCGCGTCGGCGGTGGTCCCGCTGCTAATCCCTGACAGAATCTCCTTTAGCATGGCGCATCAGTCCTCATCAGTCCCTGTGATAGATGTAGTAGAGCACCACAAGCGAGAACGGGAGCAGTAAGACCGCGGGCGCGTACGGCGGCGCGTACATCGCAAGGAATCCATCGAGTGTGTTGAACCACGATCCGTCCTCACCGCCGGGTATCGACTCTGTTATCATCGCGAAGATGTCGGAGCCTGCCATGATCCAGATGAGGATGCTGCCCATTGCGACCTTTGCAAACTGGTGGATCTCGCCAATGTTTTTTGCACCTGATAGGTAGAATAGCCCTGCGGACAGCACGACAAGTCCGCCCCAGCCGCCTCTGAAGATGTCGTTTGGTATCTCAAGAATTGCGGTTCCATAAACAAACTCAGCCCCTCCTGCGGTTACGAGCAGATCGGCGAGCCCGAATGCTGTTGTCACGATTCCGAGTATGGCGAAGTAGATCGCAGCAGTCGATGACGATTCTGATTGTAGTTGCGATTGCGATTGTACAGTCATTCTGCCACCCCCAGAATGATCCCGATCAGGTGTATCAGTCCACCATAAGTAAACACCACAATTATAAGAACTCCTATCGCTGCAATCAGCTCTTTCCATCCTTCTTTCAACATCATCGCAAACGTTGCAACGCATGGGAAGTAGATTGTAACGAGAACAACCGCTGTTATCCTCTGGTAATCGGTCATATTGATTACCGAGAGTTGTGCAACAGCGAGGTCTTTTCTGAGGAATGCTGCAACCAGCGGACCTGCGGTCTCCTTTGGCACACCGAACCAGCCAACAAAGATCGGTGCCAGAACATCTCCGAGCCACTGTATAACTCCAAGAAGGTACAGAACATTCACGATTGCACAGCCGAGCATAACGAACGGAAGTGCGACTTTGAAGAAGCCTGTGATTCTCCCCCATATCTTTTTTGTGATATTACGCATCAGAGGCTTCCGGTACGGCGGAACATCGATCAGAAACTCAGGTGCCTTGCCCGGGACGACCTTGTTTAAGATATAGCCGAAGATGAAGTATCCGATTATGAGATAGAGCAGAATCCAGCCCATCAGCGCCGGAACCACCTTATCCATGATCCCGATCTGCGCGCCGCACGGAATGAATATAGCAAGTAGAGTCATCATGATGAACCGCTGTTTCTTCGTCTCAAGAATTCTTGTCGCGGCAACGCCGGGAACATTGCATCCGAGCGAGAGAATCGTCGGAACGATCGCATACCCGTGCAGACCGACCCTGTGCAGCACCGTGTCAAGAAGAACAGCAAGCCTCGGCATGTACCCGACATCCTCGAGGAGCGCAAGCATCAGGTAAAATATGGATATTGCGGGAAGAACAACACCGATTGCAACAAAAATCCCTGACGTGAGCACGCCGAACGCCTCGAAGCATGTGTCAGAGAGTACGAACTCACTACCCCCTAATCCACCGGCATCAACCATGATGGAATAGAGCCAGCTTCCCTGGCCCGGAAAAGCCCCCTGGAGCCATGGCAGCCAGTAGCCGTCAAAAAGTTTGACAAAGAATCCATCGGTCATGAGCGTTCCTGCAAACGAACCGAAGGCACTCCAAAATCCGTACATAATCGCTATTGCAACAGGTATCCCTGTTAACGGCTTTACCGTGAGCTCTCCGATTGCATCTTTCAGCGTATGCTCGTATTTCCCGAATGTCACAGTCTCCCTCGATATCTTGTCGATTAACGTCCATCGCTCTTCGAGACTGAGTGTCATGTCAAACCTCCCGCGTTTGCGATGATATCATCCACTTCAACAGGCTGTATGTCTTTAAGCCTCGATACCAGCTCCTTGATCCCCTCGCCGCTGATTGCGGTCGTCGGAACCACCGGGACGCCCAGGATTTGCTCGAGTTTCCTGGCGTCGATTCGGATGTTCTTATCCCATGCAACGTCCCACATATTGAGTGCGATCACAACGGGATAGCCTTCCTCGATTATCTCAAGCGCGAGATATAGACCACGTTCGATCTTGGAGGCGTCAATAACAGAGATCACTTTCACATCCCTTGTTTCGTGGAGCATTGCGACAGCAACGTCCTCTGCCTTGTCTTTCGGATCAAGAGAGAACGTTCCAGGCACATCCACGAGTTCAACGTCCTCGCCTTCGATCTTCATCCATCCTTTCGTGTAATCAACCGTAGTTCCGGGATAATTCGACTCTGTGACGTTCGCCCCGGTGAGGCGGTTGAAGAAGACGCTTTTACCGACGTTGGGGTGCCCCATCAGAAGTACCTTCACCTAGTCCACCCCCACAGTGATTCTCTCTGCCAGTTCCAGTCCGAGCGACGTCTCAGCTTCGTCGACGATGACGACTACAGGACCCTTTATCGGCTGCTTTGTGATCATCCTGAGTCTCTTGCCGACACGGATTCCCATGCCAGCCACCCGTTTCCGCAGATCTCCGTCGATATCAGTTACGGTTCCGGTTTCATCGTAATTCATCTCAGATAACTTCTTTTCCATTCTATCACACCATGGCAACCCGGATCTTCTGCGCCATCCCCCTACCTATCGAGACAACGTTTCTATCGACTTCGATTGTGATGGGACCGGTATTGGATATTACACGCACGAGGCTGCCCTCTGATATTCCTCTCAGGTTCAGTTTCTGTCTGATGCCATGACCGCCGCCGATCTCCATAATTCTGGCGGGTGCGCCTGGTGCTGCATGTGCAAGATTCGTAGTACCTGTGTTCATCTTCGTTCACCGTCTAGGTTGTCCTATAAACGTACTAACAGATATTGCTAGGTGTGCAAATATCCTGCCCTAGAAAAATTAGGTTTTTATGGAAAACCTAACATCGATCCTGTAACCGAAGTTGCAATCATGAATGCGACCGGTACAAAATCACATCACAGCCCATAACGCGTCCCCGACATAATGCACGGATTTGACCGCTTTTCCGGATTCTCCGACCATTTCGTCACCCGGAACGATCGCCCGCCCGATCGCAAGCGCTTTTCCGTGCAGCTCCTCAACAACGATCACGAGATCGCCCACCTCGATTGTGGCATCGGCACGCACGATTCCCGGGCGCATCACATCTGCGCCGTTCACAACGAATCTGGTGGCGCCAGCATCCACGACAACGGTGCGCTGTTCCGGTGCAATCTCAAGCGCGCCCTTCACAGTGAGAAACGGCTCACCGTCCAGAATGAAGATCAATGGCTCAGAATCAACCAGTATGATGTCGTAAAGACTGGTCTTGATGAGCTCGAATCGTTTTCCATTGAGCATCGCAGCGATATCTGATGAATCGAATACCTTTTCCAGTTCTTTTAAGATCTTCTTCGCATTGTTGCTCCGTACGTGATGCCTCGATTTGATGTGAAGCTCCATGATTGCAATCTCGTGGTGCAACTTAAATAAACTGATGCCAGAATCACTCCTATGCTCACGTTTGTCGGTCTTGGACTCTACGATGAAGAGGACGTTACGTTAAAGGGCGTCAGGGCAATAAGAGACTCGGATATGGTATTTGCCGAGTTTTACACCTCGAAAATGATGGGAACAACCATCGAACGCATGGAATCGCTCTACCAAAAGAATGTAACAGTGCTTTCACGAAACGAGATTGAGATAGACCCGGCGTGGCTGCACCATGCGATTGAAGAGGATGTGGTGCTCCTTACCGGTGGAGACCCGATGGTATCAACAACGCACGTCGATCTCCGTCTGCGTGCATCCGATCTCGGAATCGAGACGGCAATCGTCCATGGTTCGTCGATTGCATCTGCGGTAGCGGGTCTTACGGGCTTGCAGAACTACCGGTTCGGAAAATCGGCAACCATTCCTTTTCCCTATCATGGCAGGTCGAAGACCGTGATTTCGGAGACGCCGTACAATGTCATCCTGCAAAACCGCGATAACGATCTTCACACATTGTTGTTCCTTGATATCGATCCCAAGCAGGGCTTCATGACGATTCCGCATGCGGTCGAGTTGTTGATGCGAGTCGATGAGTCAGATGCTCTTGAGGATGCGCTCGGCGTGGGGATTGCGCGGGCAGGATCGCTTGACGCAGTTGTCAAGTGCGACCGCCTCCTAAGCCTTGCCGCATTCGATTTTGGTGCGCCTATGCACGTGTTAATCGTTCCTGCGACTCTGCACCAGATGGAGGCGGAAGCGCTGGTCAGGTTTGCGGGCGCACCCGGTGATGTGGGTGCAGGTGAGGCATTTTGACCGTACGTACTCAGTATTGTGTGAATATCCACATATAAAACCACGAGATTTCACGAGATTAACACAGAAATCTTGTGAAGATGGCTNNGCTTCGCAGACTGTGTAATCTTGTGGTTCCCACACAAGTTATTGAGCATGTACTTTTATCCGTTGGAACCAATCACACAGGAGATGCGCATGAAGACGCGGGAACAGAGGATGGGCGACCTGATAAAACTCGTTTTAATCACAATGCTCTTTGCAATTCCGGAATCGTGTGATCAGGTCACCCGGTCAATCACATTTGGAGGTGCAACAGACGTTGGTTCACGCGACGCGACGCTCACATTCGATGCATCGGCTGTGGCAGTGGCAATCGGGATTGTGTCGAAGTCCCAAAAGCGCGGGAAACGACCATGACCTCCACAACTCCCACGACCAGCCTGATCTTTGATCCGTTCATGGGCGCGTCCGGGGACATGATCATAGCTGCCTTAATCGACCTCGGGGCAGACCCGTTGCACGTCCGAGAGATTATGGAATCGGTGGCGCCGATAACCGTTGAGATCCGCAAAACATCGAAGAACGGGATCGCCGCAACCAGCGTCTCTGTTGTTCCGGATACGCCGGAAGCACATGCACGCACATACCCGGAGATTGTGGCGGATATACGATCCTCGAAACTCCCCGATCAGATAATTGATGATGCAATCGCAATCTTTGGTCGCATCGCTTCCGCTGAATCAACAGTTCACAACGTACCCCTGGATCAGCTCCATTTTCACGAAGTCGGGCAGGCTGACGCCATCGCAGACGTTGTGGGTGCATGTGCTGCGATTCACAGTCTTGCCCCACAGACGATCTCGTGCACCCGGATTATGACTGGAACCGGGTTTGTTGAGTGTGCGCACGGAACGCTTCCGGTGCCGGCGCCTGCAACGCTTGAGATTCTCTCGAATTCGGAGCTTTCATGGGATTACGGGAGCGTCGCGCATGAACTCCTCACGCCGACCGGTGCTGCGATACTTGCGCATCTGGCGGAGCCGCACGATCTGCATACCCATCACACCCCTCACGATCCGCATACCCGGTGTGCTCGGAGCAATCAGGGATGCGTTGCACGGCGCATCGGTTACGGCGCGGGGACCGCGGATCTGGAGATTGCAAACGTGCTCCGTGTCATCCTGTGCGAACGTGGTGATTCCGCGCTCTTACATGACGATGTTGAGGTGCTCGAGACATCGGTTGATGACGTGACCGGCGAGGTTCTCGGCAACCTGATCGAGGAGTTGATCGCGATGGGCGCGTATGATGTGATTGTGATTCCTGCGACGATGAAGAAGGGGAGAAGCGGGCATCTGATCCAGGTGATCGTAAAACCCGGCGATTCCGCACGGATCGCACGCCGAATCATTGAGGAGACGGGTTCGCTTGGTGTGCGCATATCCCCGACAAAACACAGGTTGATTGCGAGGCGGAAAGTTGCCGCAATCAAAGTTGAGATCGATGGCAGGGACTATGACGCCGCAATCAAGATCGCAACTGATGATCGGGGCAATCTCCTGAACATATCCGCCGAGTTCGAGGATGCGAAGCAGATTGCGCAGCGAACCGGGATTGCTGTTCGCGAGGTGATGCGCAGGATCGTGGACCATGCGCGGAACGCGGAATTGCGCAGCCCTTGAGCCAACATTTACATCGATTCCCGGCGAACAGTATTATTAGATGTCTGACGCGTCAATCGACGATCCGGTGGAGATTCTGGTGCGCCTTGCAAAGGATCATGAGATCGACCCATGGAATATTGATATAATCGAGGTTGCTGACAAATTTCTGGAACAGCTCGAGACACGTCGCTCTGATATCCGTTATTTCGGACGAACGCTCCACTACGCCGCAATTCTCCTCAGGATGAAGGCTGATTCTGTGAGTGAAGAGGAGAACGAGGATGCGGAAGCGGGAGCTGAGGAGTTCGACTACTTTGATTCCGAGGAGTATCCGGTGCCGAAACCACGCATATTCAGGCGATCAAAACGTCCGGTGACACTCGATGAGCTGATCTCCGAGCTGAAAAAGGCTGAAAAGGTTGAATTGCGGAGACAGAATCGAAGTAAGGAGACTAAAGAGAAACCTCTGATCGCTGTTGAGGATGTTCTCAAGATTGCGCATGACGAGAACATCGAGGAGTCGATCTCGGAGTTGCTGGTGCTTTTACACGAAAAATTCGAACAGAAGGATGTTTTGACATTGAGCGAGTTGCTGGACCGTGACACCGACGGCATACTCACGTACATATCGTTGCTCTTCATGGCGACGAGGAAACAGATATGGCTGGAGCAGCCAGAGTTGTTTAGTGAACTGTATATCAGGAGATGCGAACCGAATGTATGATGCAATCGTGGTTGGTGGCGGGATCAGCGGGCTCTTATCCGCGCTCGCGCTTGGGAAGCATGGGAAGAACGTGCTTGTTCTCGAAAAACAGGGGCATCTCGGAGGAAACTGCAATAGTTACCAGGTTGATGGTTTCTGGGTTGATACGGGACCTCATGCGATAACGCACCTGCAGAAAGGTCCGCTTCGTGTGCTGATGGACAAGTATTTCGATTACATCCCGACTTTCATGGACTATGGCGCCTACTACGTCAGAACGCCCCGCGGGATCAGACCCATACCGTCGAACCTGCGTGAATTCGTGACCTTTGATGCACTCCCGAGAATGGACCGACTGATGCTGTCTCAGGCGCTGACCAAGACGCTGACACTGGCAACCTTCGGAATCGACATGTCAAAGGAGTCTGTGTACTCATGCCTGCCGCACAATCTATCAGACGCCACCTACGATTTCGTTGACACGATCTCGTACTTCCTGTCTGGAAAATCGATGCGAGAGACATCAATTCACCGTGTTCTCTATGGTAGCAGCTTTGTCAGGGACAGCGTGATGTACGAATCCGAATCCAGGGATCAGACGATAACAGATCATCTGACCGGGCAGCTAACAAACATAACTGCATTAGGAAGGCTTGTCACCAACAAAACAGCCTACGCACAGGCGTATCCGCGAGGTGGGCTGAGAGCGGTGCTCGGTTCTGTTCTGCATTCGCTACCTGATAACGTCGAGATCAAGACGGGTGCACGCGTCAAAGAGATTCTGATGGATTGCGGAAGAGCGTGCGGCGTGTCCACGGATGAAGAGTCTTATGATGCGGAGACAGTCGTTTATTCGGGCTTTGCAAAGGATCTCCCCGCGCTGGTTGATTGTCTTCCGGACGACTATCTGCGCGATCTCGGAAAAATCGATCAGGCAAAGAGTCTCTGCATCTGGCTCGGACTCTCGCAGCAACTGAAGGAATTTGATTATATCGGTTCTGAGGTCTGGTTCAGGGAGAAGGCGTACTGGGCGATGCCGATCAGCAATTACTCGTCCACGATCGCTCCGAAGGGCAAGCAGCTCGTTGGTTTCATGTTTGTTGTGAAGGAAACGGTCAAGAGCGAGAAGAAGAGGGCGATGGACACGATACACCAGGTCTTCCCCACAATTGAGGGGCAGACCGAGATGGTTCATTATCAGGTCACGATTCCTGAGAAGGCTGCTGTGAGCATCGATGGCTATATCCCTGATGTGCGAACCCCGGTTCCGAATCTCTATCTCGTCGGGACGGATGCTGCCCCCCAGAGCATGGGCATCACGAGAGCGGCGTATTCGGTGATCGATCTGCTCAAACGCATGAAAGAAGACAAACATTTGTCATAGGCGTGCCGAGCAAAGTTCGTGCTGTCCGGACAGTTGAAAATCCCGCACGAGGAACGGATGGTGTACTTACTCAGGCACTGTCGATTCGCTGCAAAAATAGGAGGCACATTTTCACACTCATGGGGGACCTGGAGGGTCATGGGTGCTTCCAGTGAGATCGCCATGCCCTTAGATTCTACCGCAGAGTGCGCAGAGGAACGCAGAGGGTTGAAAACGGTCTCAAAACTCTGTGACCTCCGCGTTCTCCGCGATGGTAAATCACTTGATTTTCAGACAGTGTCACTTACTCACTGTTGGCGGATATCCGCATAAAACCACGAGTTATTGAGCATGTACTTTTGCTACTGTATTGTTCGGTGAGCACTATGGGAGGGGATCCGTTTATCCTATCAGTTAAGTGTGTGGGATAGTATGGCTGAGAACAAGGATTCTTCCGGAATGGGTTCGGAAAACCACAGAGAAAACAGCAACTCTTTCTGTGTCCCCGCGTTCTCTGTGGTTAATCGCCCTTACCACAACCCGAGCCCACCCAGAAGAAATTAAAAGGCACAGATATGTTCACGACCTTACGGCAGCCAGCGGTGGCGTGGACCGCTTATGCTCGCTTGCGCGGACAAGATCAGCCAGATGCAGAACATCAGCTTCTGGTATCCCCTGCGCCACAATCTCCTCCACGCTCAGTTCGTAATCGATTAACAGCTTCAGGATATGATCAATGTCCGTGTAACGCATGCCAAGCTCCCCTTCGTCGGTCTGTCCTGCCCAGAGCCTCGCAGACGGTGGCTTTTCGATTACATGCTTCGGAATTCCGAGAAAGCCGGCAAGCTCGAATACCTCAGTCTTGTACAGGTCACCGATAGGCTCCACATCCACACCGGCGTCGCCGTATTTCGTGGCATATCCAAGGAGAAGTTCTGTCCGGTTGCTTGTCCCGACCACAAGGCGATTCATCAGGTTTGCGTAGTAATAGAGAACACACATCCTGATCCGTGCGGTCAGATTCCCATTCACAGCCACGCTGTCGAGATCATAATCGGGAATCCTACCTGAAAACGCATGCACCAGATCCCCTATCTCGATTGTCTTATGCGCAATTCCGAGCCGATTCACAACATCGATCGCATCATTCAGGTCTTCATTTGGTGTGAGATCTTGCACTGGCAGAAGAATTCCGAGCACGTTTTCATGACCCATCGCGCCGGTTGCGAGATACGCAGTGACGCTAGAGTCAATTCCGCCGCTCAGCCCGATTATCGCGCCGGTTGCTCCGGATTCTTCAATCCGGGTGCGGATGAATGCTGTGATTGTGTTTCTGGTTGTGTGTGGGTTCATGGCTCAAGATTCCGATCTGGCATGCTTTTGGTCAATACTCTTGCATCTCTTCACATAACCTCTTCTCTTGTCGAGGATTGTCACAATTCGATGGTCGCGGCGCAGCTCGGGGGCGTATTCCGAGGCGGGTTAAATATGACCTCGTGTAATGGGCAATCGGGAACACTCTGTGCTCTATGTGGCTAATTTTCTGTAAGGCTTATAATATATTGCCAACCCACACCCCACGCCTTTCGTGCTGTTGCACATCCGACTGACATTATACAAATTTGACATCGCCATGCAGACTCCTGACACAATTGAACAGCTAAATAACACATCCAAAACAACAGGCAGCCAGATGCTCGAAATGCTCGCGCTATCAGTCTCAATCGGCTTTGTGCTCGGTCTCGTATCCGGGTTAATCCCGGGCATACACACAAACAACTTTGCACTGATCCTGCTCGCGCTCTCACCCGCAATCTCGGAGATGGGATTCTCGAATATCGACATCGCTGCGATCATTCTTGCGAACTCAATCGCACACACTTTACTTTACGTACTATAATACTATAAAGTGATCTACTGATAGCGATTTTTGGCGATAACTGAGAAACTTTGGGGTCTTTGGGAATTCGCGTTGCA
>DAWR01000136.1 GCA_002506015.1 Candidatus Methanogasteraceae archaeon UBA261
TGACCAGTACTCACAAATCCCATCTTAAAACAGGTTACATCTCTCTGTGCCCTCTGTGGCAGTATGATGTGTACCCATGAAAATCGCAGTTTATGCTGGTCGCTGAGTATAGCTAAACACGACGTGAAAGTATATCCATTTAGCGTTAATGAATGTTAAAACAGCTTCCGCAAGCTCCATAGCATCTTTGGGTTCCTGCGAACCAGTATTACCAGCAGTCCGAAGACGTCCATCGTGCTGAAATCGACATCCTTGACAGAATACGCGAGCTTGTTTAAGTCATCGTCAGCCATCGTCACGAAACGATTCTTCACGGCAAGCGATCGCTTCAGCCGTTTGCCATGTTTCTCCCGCCAGATGGTATCGTATTCCCGCAATCTCGCCTTTGATACGTTTCCTTCCTCAATTGCGTGCACTGCGACCTCTCCTGCGATTTTTCCCGCGTCCATCGCATTGATGATGCCGCCGCCTGTGAGCGGATCTGACTGGCGTGCCGCATCGCCTACCAGCATCAACCCATCCGCAACCATCTCATCGAGCGGTCCCGACGTTGGCACGCCGCCGACCACAATCTCGAGGATTCTGGAGTCGTCGTACCTCGTCTCCACGAAATCACGCAAAAGATCGATCGGGCGATTTTTGGAGCACGCATCACCGCCTATTGCAAGCCCTATATTTGCAGATCGCTCTCCCTTCGGAAAGACCCAGAGATACCCGGTCGGCGCTATCGCGTTTCCGAGATAAAATTCACAGAAGTCCTGGCTGATATCGATGTTTGTAACAAGAAACTGCGCACCGGACTCAAGCTCGGATGGCTGAAGCGTTGTATCGATTCCAGCCCAGCGACCGATCTTGGATTCAACGCCGTCCGCACCGATCACGATCTTCGCACGAATCTCGCGCTCTTCGCCGATATGCATCGCTGTTATGCCCCGGACATATCCGCCTTCGATTATCACACCTGTTGCCCGTGTCTTGACGCGCACCTCTACCCCGGCGAGTGCTGCCTCGTTGGCGAGTGCACGATCAAAAATCTTGCGTTCGAGCGTGTAGCCGACCTCCGCTCCCGAAACATCCTCTGATAGCTCAACAGGTGTTCCATCCGGCGCAAATATCCGCGAACCTTTGACCTCTGCTGCGATCCATCGCGTGTCCGGTTCTATGTGTCTTTTGAGCTGTAGTTTCGCAACTCCCTCGGCGCATCTGACCGGATCTCCAATCTCCTGCCTCTTCTCAATCATGAGCACATCGAGCCCGTGCGAGGCGATGGTCTTTGCGGTGATCGAGCCAGCCGGACCCGAGCCGACGACAATGACATCGTATTCCTCTTTCATCTCAAAACCTCTCAAACGCCTTTACTCCAGAATCTCAATCGCGCCGACTGGGCAGACATTCACACAGGTCCCGCATTCGGTGCAGTCGTCTGATATCTCAATCCAGGTCTCCACGAGTTCGATTGCGCCAACTGGGCAGACCGAGACGCATGCACCACAGTATCCGCATTTGTATCGATTCACGCTGATCATAACAACTCCTCCCGGATCCTCTCAGCAAGCATCCTGTTGATCAATTTACCGTCCACCTTGCCTCGCAGCTCCTGCATCACAACACCCATCAACGGTCCGAGCGCACCCATCTCGCGCTCATGCACAAAGTCACGCCGCTCGGAAACAACTCTCGCAACCACATCTGCGACGGTCTCTTCGTCCGTACCGACGAGGCCGAGGCTTGCAGCGGCATCTTCCGCCGAGCGATCCGGTTGCTCTGCAAGTATGCGTAATATCTCAATTATCCCCTCTTTCGCAACCTTGCCATCTGCTATTAAGCCAAATAATTCTATGAAATGATTATTCTGTAATTTTTCAACAGAGATTCTGTCTTTCGTAATTTCGGTCAGGGTCGCGGTCAGAGTTCGCACCACAAGCGTAGCATCCACGCCCACGCTCACCGACTTCATGATATCTTCAAAGAGACTCAGGTTCCTCGAATATACGATCTGTTGTGCCAGATCCTTGGAAAGCTTGTACTCTGCTACATACCGGTCTTTTCGCTCTGAAAGCAGTTCAGGAACCGGTATCCTGTCGATTCTGCCCTGTATCGGAACCGCTGGAACATCGGTCTCGGGATACATCCGGGCAGCGCCCGGGAGCGGTCGAAGATAAGCAGTGGTGCCATCCGCAAGCATCTTCCGGGTCTCCTCGGGTACGCCGGATAGTGCCTGCTCTGCCCTCTCGGAGACCCCGTGCAGCGCATTCACTGCCCGGTCATGCGAATCAGCGATAATCACCACGCAATCATCGGGTCCCGCACCAACCTCGCCACGCAGTGCCGCAACTTCAGCAGCCGTGATTCCGTACGCTGGCAGCTCATCGGTGTGGAATATACCGCCGACTCCTGCCTTCTTTGCCCGGTCAGAGAACTCGGATCCGAGGCGGCGGTCTGGCTGAATCTCCTGCCCGACCATGCCAGCAAACCCGCGGAGCGTGAGCGCAAGCACACACCCCTTCGCAACCGCACGTTTGATGATCGCTGACTCCGAATCCTTGAAAAGGTTGGTCACATCCACAATCCCGCCAGCGTCAACCCCGGCGCCTCTCTTTACAAGTTCATCCTTGATCTCAAGCAGCCGCACCTGGCGCAGCGCCTCCAGCTCAACGATCGTCTCGATTAAATCCAGTTCCTGAACGCCTTTGACCTCCACCCTCGCGCCCTCTGCAATCGAAATGTTGACGTCCTGACGGATAGTGCCAATCCCGCGCTTCACAGCGCCCGTCGATCTGAGGATCATTCCGATCTGTTCAGCCGTCTCTCTCGCGTGCGCCGGTGAGACAATATCAGGAGCGGTCCCGATCTCAACCAGTGGAATTCCGAGGCGGTCGAGCGAGAAGACGACGACATCCTGCTTCTCCTCGACTCGCTGGCATGCCTCCTCCTCAAGGCAGAGCACGTCCACGCCAACCCTGCCCTCGCTGGTCTCGAGATATCCGTCCGTTGCCGCAAGCGACGTGCGCTGGAACCCGGTTGTGTTCGAGCCGTCAATTACGAGCTTGCGCATGACATGGAGCTCGTCAACAGGACGCATCTTCAGCAATCTGGCGACCATGAGTGTGATATCGATCGCCTCCTCGTTCAGCTCGCGGGGAGGTTCTTCATCATTTTCGACGAGACAGGTGCTCGGATACGCTTTGTAAATGAATTTGCGGATGTGCTGCACTTCTTCAAGCGCTGCCCTGTCGGTTTCGCCCATTTCGCTCTGCGTGGGGCGGAGGTATCTGTAGAATTCGTAGTTTGATTCGCTTGTGTCCCGCAGGAGGGTTGGGCATCTGCAGAAGAGTTTGTGTGCGGAGTTGAGTTGCTGGTGAATCTCCAGTCCGGATTTGAGCCCGAGCTTTCTGTAATCGAGGTTGTTCGAGTCTGTCATTTGATGCTTATATCGTTGTGCTAGATGGTATATAATTACATCGTTTCCGTGGGGCTGCCGGGTTAGGTGGCGCCGGATCATTCCACGGTCACAGCGTCCTCTGCGCTGCGGATGCGATCACGTTTCTCGCGGTCTTCCACGAATGCCGCACACAATCCGGGAGACTCCCGTTCTCACGGTACCACCCCTTCAGGAACCGGATTGTCACCGGATCGGACGGATAGCCACTGCCGATCTTTCCGATCTCGCTCTGCAGTGCATCGATCGCACGATCTCTGGCAACCTTTGCGATGATGGATGCTGCGGCAACGATCGGGTACGTATCATCGGCTCTGTGCCGCGAAGTGACTGCGACTGCGAGTTTGCATTCTTTCTGTACGTTTCTTCCGAAGCGCGCCTCGTTAACGTCCGCAGCATCCAGAAACGCGTGCTCCGGTCGCAGATGTTCGAGCACTCGGGCATTGCAGATGACCACGATCTCGTTCATGGTCTTGATTGTGCGCAGTTCATCGATCTGCTGCGCACTCACCTCGAAAACGAAGACGCCGTCGGCGATCTCTCTGATCTTCTCATCCAGAAGCGTGCGCCTCCTCGGAGTCAGCTTCTTGGAGTCTTTTACGCCGCATGCTTTGATCAGATGCACCCGCTCCTCGTCAATTGCCACGCCTGCGACACACATCGGTCCGATCACCGGACCCTTGCCAGCCTCGTCGATTCCCGCGATCTTCATGGATAAGTATGATCGGTTGAGCGGATAAAGATGATCCGGTGGCCCGGTCGAAAGTGACTGTCCGATGAGGGCAGCTATTCCAAGGAGTGATTGCGAACCATTGCAATTGCAAGAATCGTAACGATATGGTACTTACTCAATATTAGGTGGATATCCGCCATATAAAACCATGAGATTACACAAGATTGACACAGAAATCTTGTGGAGATGGCTGCGCCACTGCTTCGCAGACTGTGCAATCTTGTGGTTCCCATCATATAGTAATTGAGCATGTTCACAATGTGGCTACTGGAACGAGTCACCCAAGTTCATCCACAAATTTGAGCAAAGCGTGAGCGTCCCTGATCTTTTTTCGCACTTCCCTTCTGCGAAGGTCTTTATCAGGATTCCGTCCCTGCTCAATCTCCTTTAAGTCCATAATCGCACGCAACAGTCCGGAAGCTTCATTGTACAGGGTATATGCATCTTCCTCAGTGAGGTTTGCTTTTGCGATACGACGCTCATCGCATGCTTCTTTCTTCTCAAGAAATCTGATCAGCGATTCGATCCCGGCAATCTCCCGGTCAGTCAGTTCCCTCTTATTGAAGAGCTTCCAGATCAATTCGTGAAGTGAGATACTCCGTCCATTGATCTCAACCACATCAGGTATCTCCGCGCCGACCCAGACCAGATATCCATGCAGTCTGTGCAACAATCTCTCTCGCTCGTGCGTCGAGAGCGCCTCTTCATCGTGTGGCGCCATAGGCAGGAGTTGGTAAACTGAGCTCCGGGAGCGGGATGTTCACTTTCTTTGTTGAGAATTTCTTGATTCGCTCAATCAAACTATCTTTTCCGGCTCCGACCAGACTGAGTTCAAGCACCTCGCTGATCTTTGAGACCGGGATGATCTTCACCATCTCACGATAGCGGTCCTCGATTAAGACATCATCCTCGTTCGCCTTGGGTATGATGACAGTCTTGATTCCAGCCTGTGCGGCAGCCTCGATCTTGTATGTGACGCCGCCCACGGGTAGCACGTCGCCCCTCACAGAGAGAGATCCGGTCATTGCGACTGACTGATCGATCGGGATTCCTTCGAACGCGGATATCACCGCCGTTGCTATGGAGATTGATGCGCTGTCACCTTCCACGCCCTCATACGTGCCTATGAACTGGACATGAATGTCCATATTCGTCGTACCGGTGCCTGTGACCTTCTTGATCAGTGCGGAGACGTTCTGCACGGCTTCCTTTGCGATGTCCTTCAGCATACCTGTTGCGATCAGGTTTCCTGCGCTCTTGGATATCGCTGGCGTGACCTCTGCCATGATCGGCAGAACGATTCCCGAATCGCCGCCCATGATCGCAAGTCCGTTCACCCGTCCGACCTCCTCGCCCTTCTTCTGGTACATCTTGTAGTCCATGCGCCGCTCAAGATACTGGTCTGCGAGTTGCTGCTCAACCGACCTCGACATATGCTTTGCAGCAAGAACATGTGCCGATGTCACAACCGGCGCCAGCTCCGAACGGGCGATGTCGCCTGACACGCGCACAAGACCGCCGAGATCTCGCAGTTTCAGTGTGAGGTGGTCTTTTCTTCCGGCACGGCGTTTTGCTTCACGTAGTATTTCCATAAGAGCGCTCTTGTCGAAATGAGGAATCTTTCCGTCCTTCTCGACCTCCTGTGCAACAAATCGGACGATCTTTCTCCGGTTCTCTGGCGTATCTTCCATCGAATCACGCATATATATCTCGTATCCGTATCCCTTGATCCTCGACCTGAGTGCAGGGTGCATGCCCTCTATTGAGTCCAGGTTCCCCGCTGCAACCATGATAAAGCCACACGGAACCGGCTTTGTCTTGACGAGAGCGCCTGAACTACGTTCTGACTGTCCTGTGATCGAATACTCCCTCTCCTGCAGTGCAGTGAGCAGGCTCTGCTGGGATTCGGGGCGCAGAATGTTGATCTCGTCGATGAAGAGCACGCCTTTGTGTGCTTTGTGGATGTCTCCTGCCTCCACACGATCATGGGACGGCGTCTCGAGTCCACCTGACTGGAAGGGATCGTGCCGCACATCGCCGAGCAATGCTCCTGCGTGTGCACCTGTCGCGTCCATGAACGGTGATGTGTCCTTGTTCGCGTTGTTCACGAGCAGCTTCGGTACGATCGCTTTTCCGCCCTGCACGAACTGCCTGCCGATCACCATGATTAAGAGAACAGCAAGAATCCCCCACAGCAGAGCCATTCCGCCGAGTGTTGCAGCATAGAGGAGGATGCAGAATCCGACTATCAGTAGAATTGTGTTTCTGACCTGTGCCTTTTGCTGAGCTTCAATTTTATGGGCGTTGACGATCTGTATTCCTTTCCCAGCCCGAACCTCTCGGATCAGCGGGTTATTTGCATCTTCCGGGTTGTGATAGACGAGTACGTCTTTTAATTCTTCCTTTGGAAGGAGTTCAGCCATCGCCTGGGCTAGCATCGATTTTCCGGTGCCAGGAGTTCCTATCAGCAATACGTGCCTCCGCTGCTGTGCCGCCTTCTTGATGATCTCGCTGGCATCTTCTTGCCCGATCACCTGATCAATCAAGAGCGGTGGAACTTCAAGATCCTTTGTCGATTCGATATCCGCTCCGCCGAGCAGATCACCGTTCGGTTCGTCGCCCATATAGAACAGTCCATCGATCGGCACATAAATGTTCGCTCCAGTCCGAGCCATATAAACAGATCGTTCGGATTTGTAATGATGCGGTCAATAACCATAATTGGGATAACAGACATAATGGAATTGAAGGAGATCAAATGAAATCAAATGTTGAAAATCAAGGATCTAAAGATATGCATCTTTTGAAATTAGAGATTAAAACGGATAATTACAAAAAATAAGATACCACAGGAGATGATTTTATGTCCCACTTTGAAACCATGCACAAGGACTCAGCAGGCAGGATCGGTAGATTGTACACCGGACACGGGAGAATCGAGACTCCCACAGTCATGCCTGTCATCAACCCAAATATACAGATGATACCTGCCTCCGAACTTGCAAAATTCGGAGCAGAGATCGTGATCACCAACGCATACATCATATACCGAAATCCGGAACTGATGGACCATGCAATCGAAAAAGGTGTGCATTCCCTGCTCGATTTCGATGGTGCGATCATGACCGATTCAGGATCGTATCAGCTATCGGTGTATCATGATATCGAGATCACATCAGACGAGATCGTCCGTTTTCAGCAGAAAATCGGCTCTGACATTGGCGTGCCGCTCGACATCCCGACGCCGCCAGACGTATCGCACGAACGCGCCGAATCCGAGATGAAGACGACGATTGCGCGATGCAGAGAGGCGCGTGGACTGGTACAGGAAACGATGCAGCCAGGGGCGCAGTCGCAGGAAACGATGCTCCTTGCAGGTCCAGTTCAGGGCGCAACTCACCCGGATCTGCGATATGAATGTGCACGCACGCTCTCCGAGACCGGATTCGACATGTATCCCATCGGTGCGGTTGTGCCGCTGCTCACGAGTTACCGGTTCGCAGAGATGGTGGATGTGATCGTCGCAGCAAAGAAGGGGCTCCCGCCGGCTGCGCCCGTTCACCTCTTCGGTGCGGGACATCCTGCGATGTTTGCGCTTGCCGTTGCACTCGGATGCGATCTCTTCGATTCGGCAGCTTATGCGCTCTACGCAAGGGATGGGCGATATATGACCGCCAGCGGGACGTATCATCTGGATACTCTCCAGCATCTCCCGTGCTCATGCCCAATCTGCACGTCATACACCGCAGACGAGTTGAAAAGTGAGTTTGCTAACGGTAACATAATTCCACTTGCAAAACACAATCTTTACGCAACGTACGCAGAGATCAACACAATAAAGCAGTGCATAATCGAAGGGAACCTCTGGGAACTCGTTGAACGCAGATGCAGGGCGCATCCGAGGCTGCTCGACGGGCTGAGGCGTGCGGTTAGCCACGCTGACTGGATCGAGACGCTCGACCCGGTCCGGAAATCGACGTTCTTCTACTGCGGAAGCGAGTCATCACGCCGTTCAGAGGTTTTGAGGTTTGGAAATCGGCTTGACCGGTTCGATCTGTCCGGAACCGTGCTCATCCGCACGCGGAAGGTCAAGAGAGAGGATGAGTTCGATCATGTTCTCGATCTTAAACCGCCGTTCGGTGCGTATCCTGTGGAACTCGGCGAGACATATCCGTTCAACGCGGAGGTTTCGAAGTTTCCGGATCACGATGCGATCGAGTCTGCGCTCCAAAATGTGCTTCGGCTGATTGAACTCAATTCAGATGCGGAGTTTACGGTTGTATGCGGATGGGATCATCCGTTGATAGCTGATATAAGGGGTCTTCCGAATGTGCAAGAAGTTGCGGCGTTGTGGTAGCCAGACTCGGTTGTATAAGCCGCGGATTGTGCGGTATCGGTCTAACATAAGATTTATCCGAAGAATTCCGTATGATATTTGAGTGTGTTTGAATCAATGAGTAAACAGGTCTCGGTTTGTAGGACACCACACAAAAATAAATATGCTCAATAACGTGATAGGAACCATAAGATCACACAGTCTGCGAAGCATCGGCGCAGCCATCTCCACAAGATTTCTGTCTTGATCTCGTGTAATCTTGTGGTTTTATATGCGCACATCCACACAATATTGAATGAGTGCCCCCAAAAATCTCATATACATCAGCACAAGCGAACGAAACAGACGCCTTCAACGGTCCAGTGCATCCGAAAGCATCTCATTCAGCTCGCGCCGGAGCAATTCTCCCTGCTCGAAATTCTCCACCGTCGTTACGATGCGCAGTTCCTGTGCTGATGTTCCGGATGAGATCAAGAGACGGAGATTGCCTCGCGCATCGGGGCGCAGCACCTTGGCTGTGGTCTTACCGCCGGCGTGCCCCTTGACACTGATAACCGTGGGAACGATCCGCTTTACCAATGGATGTTTTGCTACGATTCTCACTACCTTCTTTCCGGTTCGTCCACTGATTACGGTGCTGTGTGCGCCGCCGAGTTTGTCAGGCATTCGAATCTCCAATTCACATTGGGTCATGCATGATCGTAATATTTCCTGTAACACCACCCCGAGAGGGGCATCAACCAAATCTTTTTATTCATCTGATACGAAACAAAAACCGTTGCGTCCCCCAGCGTGTCACCGGATGAAAGATCGAGACGGGGCAGGAAACTGACTGGAACAGGAGATAGAAATGGGAGAATCGTTGCCATTGCAGGAATTAATCGACTTTGACGAGCTTCAGGACATTCAGGACGGATTTGCAAAGATTATCCGCGCATCTTCAGTGATCTTTTCACCGGAAGGGGACGCCCTGACCCGTTTCAGCAACCCAACCGGTTTTTGTTCGCTGATCCAGTCAACCAAAGAAGGGATGCGGTGCTGTTTCCAGTCATTCACAGATATGGGTCGAAAAGCCCTCGAGTCAGACGAGCCTGTGATTATGCGTTGCTTCGCGCACGGCGTCCACTTTGCTGCGCCGATCATAATCGATTCTGAGCGCAAAGCAACGATGTTCATGGGACAATTCATAACAGAGGAGTTCTCTCCCGATCAATTGAAGGAACTCAGAGAAATCGCTGCGCAGATCGACGTGGATCCGGACCGGCTGGTCGCAGAAGCAAAGAAGATGCGGGTGGTCACAGAAGACGTGGTCCGGAATTATACAACCTCACTGTCACAGACTGTCCGGGCTATTGCGATGCTGGGCGCGCAGGCGGTCGAACTCATGCGGGCAAAAGACGCTCTCCAGGAGTCACACGACGAACTGGAGTCCCGCGTAAAAGAGCGCACCGCTGAACTCGCTTCAGCAAACACCGGGCTGAAGCGAGAGATTGCCGAGCGTGAGATTGCCGAAGATCGTATTGATCGCCTGAACAGCGTTCTTAAAGCTATCAGGAATGTTAATCAGTTGATCGTGTCTGAGAAGGACCGAGACAATCTCCTCCAGAAAGCCTGTGACATCCTATTGGAGGCGCGGGGCTACGACGCCGCTTGGTTCGGGCTCCTGCGGGAAGATACGACCTTCGAGAGGGTTATGGGTTCTGACTCAAGACGCGATCCGCCCCGCTTCTGCGATGATATGGTTGACAGGAGTCCTTCACCGTGTTTCAAAGACGCGCTTACCCAGAAAGAGAGGATCGCGATCGTTGACAAATCCAAAGATTGTGGAGATTGTCCTTTTGGAAGCGCTTATGCCGGAAACGCAACTGTGCTCATCCGTGTCGAACACGCTGGAAAGCTCTTTGGGCTGCTCGCAATCGCACTTGCCGCCGATGTCGATGTCGATGTCGATGCCACTGCCGATGAGAAAGAACTCCTCAAGGAGGTTGCTTCCGACATAGCGTTTGCCCTCCATGACATTGAACTGGATGAGGCACGTAAAGCCATTGAGAACGCGCTCCAAGAGAGCGAGGAGAAGTACCGCACCCTAATTGAGAATGTTCAGGATGGTGTATTCCTCATCCAGGACGGGGAGCTCAAGTTTGTCAACGAGGCATTTGCCAGAATACCCGGCTACACCGTGGAGGAGATCCGCGGGATGAATTTCGGGGGACTTGTTGCGCCAGAGGACATGGATATGGTTGCTGATCGCTACACCAGGATGATGGCAGGGGAAGATGTGCCCCGGGAGTATGAGTTTCATGGCATACGGAAGGGCGAGGATACGCGAACCACCGTTCGTATGACCGTTGGGCTCACCGAGTGTCAGGGTAAGCCGGCAGTGATTGGAACGGTGAAGGACGTAACCGAGCGCAAAGCGATTGAAGATGCGCTCCGGGAGAGCGAGATTATGTATAGGACCCTTTACGATTCGTCCAGAGACGCTATCATGATGCTGACGCCAGAAGAAGGGTTCATAGGCGGAAATTCCGCCATTCTGGAGATGTTTGGGTGCAAAGATGAGACAGAGTTCACGTCCATGACCCCGGCTGACAGCTCTCCCGAATACCAGCCGGACGGATCTCTGTCCCTGTCAGAATCTCAGAAGGCGATGGCGATTGCAATGGAGAAAGGATCGCATTACTTTGAGTGGAAACACAGACGGGTGGACGGGGTGGAGTTCTTTGCTGATGTTTTACTGACCAGAGTGAAACTCGATCACAAAAATTTTTTGCAGGCGACAGTCAGGGACATAACCGAGCGTAAGATTGCAGAAGCGGCTCTGCACGAGAGCGAGGCGAAGTACCGCCGACTCACAGAGACAATAGAGGACGCGATCATATCGTTCGGCATGGATACGCGTGTCACATATCTCAACCAAGCGGCGATAGAACTGGGAGGTTATAGTGAGGCAGAGGCGCTGCAGATGAAGATCACAGATATACTGCCCGAAGATCAGATCTCCGAATTCTATGAACGTTTTTCCAAGCGTGCTGCCGGTGAGAATGGACTTTTCATCTACGAAGTGGATTTTATCAGCAAGGCAGGAGAGCGGATACCGGTGGAAGTGAATTCCTCGATGATTGTAAAGGACAATGAACAATCGGGAATACTTCTCGTCTGCCGCGACATGACCGAGCGAAAAATCGTGGATCAAGCGCTGCGCGAGAGTGAGGAGAAGTACCGCACCCTAATTGAGAATATTCAGGATGGTGTATTCCTCATCCAGGACGGGGAGCTCAAGTTTGTCAACGAGGCATTTGCCAGAATACCCGGCTACACCGTGGAGGAGATGCTCGGGATGAATTTCGGGGGACTTGTTGCGCCAGAGGACATGGATATGGTTGCTGATCGCTACACCAGGATGATGGCAGGGGAAGATGCACCCATGGAGTATGAGTTTCATGGCATACGGAAGGGCGAGGATACGCGAACCACCGTTCGTATGACCGTTGGGCCCACCGAGTATCAGGGTAAGCCGGCAGTGATTGGAACGGTGAAGGACGTAACCGAGCGCAAAGCGATTGAAGATGCACTTTTTGAGTCGGAGGAAAAATACAGGGTGATGTTTGAGACTGCTAAAGACGCCATATTCCTGTCTGACGAGACCGGGAAGTTCGTGGATGTCAATCAGGCGGCTTGCGAATCGCTCGGCTACAGCAAAGAAGAATTGCTAAAACTGACCGATAGGGAGATTGACGCAGAATCAACAGGATACAAAGCCTTCCAGAAAGTTCGGAATGGTGTGGAGAAAGCGATCTTTCGAGTGAACCAGCAGAAGAAAGATGGGGCACTCCTGCCCGTGGAGATCAGTGGAGGACTCCTCAACATTGGAGCTAAAAGAATCTTCCTGGCAATTGCTCGTGACATCACTGAGCGCAAGAAAGCAGAAGAAAAATTAAAAGAATCCGAAGAAAAATACAGGGAGCTTGTGGAGAGCGCAAACAGTATTATTCTGCGGTTGAGCGCCGATGGTAGAATCCTGTTCTTCAACAAATTTGCGCAGAGGTTCTTCGGCTACACAGAGGATGAGATTCTGGGCAGAAACGCAGTCGGAACCATTGTGCCCGAGACGGATACCATGGGGCGCGATCTTAGGGCGATGATTATGGATATCGGGCAGAATCCTGAGCGATACACCACACATGAGAACGAGAACGTGCGCCGGAACGGTGAACGTGTCTGGGTCTCATGGACGAACAGGGTGGTTCGTGACAGCGAGGGGCGCGTCACAGAGATGCTCTGCATCGGAAACGACATCACAGAGCGCAAACAGCTCGAGGAGCGGATGTGCCGGGTAAACGATGAACTGGAGGAACGGGTGGAGGAGAGGACGGTTGAACTAAAACGCGCAAACGAACAGTTGAACGCGACGATTGCGCAGGGGTATCATGCGCAGAAGATGGAATCACTGGGGATTCTTGCCGGAGGGATCGCACACGACTTCAACAACTTCTTAACCATAACTCTTGGCAACATCTCTATTGCAAAGACGGTTGCAGACCCAAATGGAAAGCTGTTCGGGATGCTTTCCGATGCAGAGAAGGCGTCGCTTCGTGCGAAGGATCTGACCTTGCAGTTACTCGCATTCTCCAGAAGTGGAGAGCCTATCAAGAGAACAATCCGGATCGCAAAGCTGATCGAGGACTCCACAATCTTCGCACAACGGGGCTCTAATGTGCAGTGCGAGTTTGAGATACCGGACCATCTCATGAGCGTGGACGCTGACGAGGGGCAGATCAGTCAGGTCGCAAGCAACATCATAATCAATGCCTGCCAGGCGATGCCTGATGGCGGCACGATCAGGGTCAAGTGTGAGAATATGAAGATTGAGGCGGTTGGGGCAGTAGCCGGCGAGGCAGGAGAGTCCATACCACTTGCCGGGGGCGACTACGTGAGGATATTGATCAAAGACGAGGGAACCGGCATCCCCGAAGAGCAGATCAACCGGATATTCGATCCGTTCTTCACGACCAAAGAGGAAGGAACTGGTCTCGGGCTTGCAACAGCGCACTCCATCATCGAAAAACACGGCGGATACCTGACCGTCGAATCCACGGTCGGTCTTGGATCGACGTTTTATGTATATCTCCCGGCTGCAAAAGAGGGGGTACTGGCAGAAGCGGCTCCGGAGACCTCGGCGGGGGACGGTCATGGTGCCGATGATACCGGCGTCAGTGCCAGTGGGCGGATTCTGGTACTGGATGACGAAGAAGATATAAGAGAGCTTCTTGGCATGATCCTTGTGCGTTTCGGATACGTCGTCGAGTTCTCAGTAGATGGTGCTGAGACGATTGCGATGTACAGAGGAGCCATGGGTTCAGACCATGCGTTCGATGTTGTGATAGTCGACCTCACAATCCCGGGCGGGATTGGCGGGGGGGATGTTATCAGAGAACTGACCCAAATTGATCCTACTGTCAAAGCGATCGTCTCAAGCGGTTACGCGAATGACCCAATGATGTCGGACTACCGAAAGTATGGTTTCTCAGGGGTGATCTCCAAGCCTTACGAGGTCAGGGATTTGATCAAGACAGTTCGGGAAGTGATAGGTGTGGCAGAAGGGAGTCATGAACCTGATTGAGACGATAATGGGGCGTGCAAGGGCAGAGAAAGCCCGCGTCGGAATTGGAGTAGGCGCAGGCTCGATCAGCGAGTCAGTACAGAGAGACATCGAGAGTGCGTGCGAGTTTGCCGATGTTGTTCTGATCCGGGACTCTGCAGGATCACGTGCGACAGAGATCAAGACCGATATCGAGATCATCTATTCGGAAACCCCTGAAGAGAAACTGGTGCGGATGCTCATGAACAGGGAGATCGATGCCTGCGTCCGCGGCACACTCAGCGCAACAAAGACACTCGCATACCTCAGAAGCGCGCTCGGAGTTGCGAGACTGCGGAGACTGTCTCTTCTCACAACCGCTAACAGAACGCCTTTCTTCCTTGCGCCGGTCGGAATCGACGAGGGGAGTACTGCCCGGGACAGAATCGATCTGGCATGCGAGGGTGCATCCTACATCGCGCGGTTTGGCGTGAGAGCAAAAGTAGCGGTCATCTCGGGCGGCAGATTCGAGGACCGTGGCAGAAGTGAGATTGTGGATCGGAGTTTAGCTGACGGTGAAATTGTTGCAGAGGGTCTTCGTTCACTTGGAATTGATGCTGAGCACTACGGAATTCTGATCGAGGATGCGGTAGGGGGTGCAGACTTCATCCTTGCGCCTGACGGGATTACTGGCAACCTGATCTTTCGCACCCTCACGTTTCTTGGCGGTGGCGGCGGATTCGGCGCACCTGTTCTCACAGACGAGGTGGTATTTGTGGATACCTCGAGGGTGAAGACGAAGTATTCGGACGCGATCATGCTTGCGAGCGCTCTCGTGGGAGATGTGGATCGGTGAATCACTCTTGCTGCGTGAGAGCTTTGGAGCTTTATTCACATTCGCCGACCAAAAAAGGTACGTGTTTAGCTTAGCTAACCACAAGATCACACAGTCTGCGAAACAGCGGCGCAGCCATCTCCACAATAGTTCTGTGTTAATCTCTTGAAATCTCGTGGTTTTTTCGTCTCAGCTGAACACATACGAAAAAAGTTATCCCTGATCCGCTCAAACGACGATTGACGCTGCTGATGCGATCTTCGGGAACCGCTCTGCCACCTCTCTTGCGACCGGTCCTTTAATCTCTGTTCCTTTTGGTATGCCATCGTCGTCGGTGATCACCACTGCATTGTCCTCAAAGGAGACGCGCATCCCGTCCGGGCGTTTGTACTCCTTCTTCTGCCGGATCACAACAGCACGCATGATCTGCTTGCGCATATCCGGAGTCCCTTTCTTCACGGATACAACTAGCATGTCCCCGATTCCGGCTTTTGGATAGCGGTTCTTCACGCCACGGTACCCAACAACCGAGATGACTCCGACAACCCGTGCGCCGGTGTTGTCCACGCAGTTTAGTTTCGCGCCGGTGTTGAGCGGGCGGGTCATTGATGCACGTATGCCTTTCATGCCCGCGCCACCACCACAAAGGACTTGGTTTTGCTTATCGGGCGACATTCAGCGATCTTGACGACGTCGCCTTCTTTTGCATTGATGCATGGCGGATTGTGGGCGTGGATCCTCGATCTGCGCTTTTCGTACCGCTCATACTTGAATACTTTCTTCTCGTAACTGCGCTCGACCACTACGGTCTTGCCCATCCTGGAACTGATGACAACACCATCCAGCGTCTGCCCGCGAACCGGAAGTGTGCCATGGAATGGACAATTCGGGTCATCGCATTCCGTTGCGGGCACAGGCACACTCAATCCAATATTTCTGGTCATCGATTACTCCTTAATTTCTTTGCAATTCTGTCTTCCGGACGTGCGACCAGCAATCCTCCGTCGATTTTGGTCTTGCTGCCATCCGGCAGACCGAAGATGAATGTAGCATGTGACTTCGGGACGATCTTGTCAGAGAACCGTGTGCTCAATTCACAATCGCCCGAATAAGAGGGGGATTGTGGGTTGACGATGAGCGTGTTTCTTGTCTCATCAACCACCGTACCCGCAATTCCGATCATATCAGCGTTTGAACTATCCACAACCGCAGTCTCGAGACCGATTAAGGTATGGAATACCACGTTCTCGGGAGTGATTGCGTATGTCATACTCCTCTCTCTTTCTGAATCGTCTTAATCCGCGCAATGGTGCGCCTCAGGTTCCCAATCAATCCGGGGTTCTCGGGCGCGCCGCCGGTTGCAGCAAGCGCGCGTTCCCGGATCAGGTCCAGGCGCAGTGACTCAAGCTCATCAAGCATCTCGTGCGGGCTCATGTTCCTGATCTCTTCTGATCTCAAAATCGCCATCTGCTCAAGCCTCCTCTGTCTCCTTGTGTACGACTGCCATCACATGCCAGTCGGTGCCATCGTGCCTGTGCTCCCAGGTACCATCGACATTGCGGATCTCTGGTTTGCCAGCAGGCAACCCCTCTGTTTCAACTGGAGATTGTTTTGGTGGCGTGATGTCGGTGCTGTCGTCATCGGGGATGCCCTTTGTTTCAACTGGAGACTCAATGTCAGGTGTTATGGTATCCGGTGTCATCGCCTCGGCGAGATCAGTCTCTGCTTCGCGCTCGGTGTCTGTCACCTCGTCAGCGACGGTTTCCTCGATTGTGGATGGTTCCGGTTCCCCGGTAACTTTCACAGTGTCGAGAGCCTCTTCGGCAACGGTTTCTGCGATTTCAAGTGTCTCCTCAACAACGACTTCCTCTGCAACGGGCGCCTCTACCGCCCCGGTAACAGGTGCCTCCTCGATTGTAGATGGCTCCTCAATTGCATCCTCAATGCCAGGTGCCTCGTCAGAAACGATCTTCTCAACGTCAGGGGTGTCTTCTGCAACCACCGACCCGGCAACTAGTTCACTCACATCTGCAGCTACAGCCTCAGGTGGTTCGACCTCCACGAGGGCAAAGACATCCGGCAGCACAGTACCCGGCAGCACGATCTGGATGCTGCACCCGATCGTGCCAAGCTTCATGACTGCTGTTGCAAAACCGTGCTGAACGATCTGCTCCGCGGGCTTCCCGGCATGCACGATATAGCCATCGACGATCTTCTCAACCCGCGATCTCGGACCGGTAAGCTTTCCGGAGAGCACAATCCTGCACCCAAGCGCCCTTGATTCCATGATCCTGCGGAGCGTTGAGTGTGCCGCCTTTCTGAAGTACCAGCCGCGCTCGAGCGCGCTTGCGATCCGGGATGCCATCAACTGTGCATTCAGCTCCGGGACATTCACATTCTGCACATCAATCTGCGGATTATCAAGATCGTAGAACTGATTCAGATCCCTTGTCAGCTGGCGAACCAATTTTCCGCCCTTTCCGATAACCATTCCAGGTTTCTCTGCAAAAATCGTGATCTGAGTTCCCATCGGCGTCCTGTTCATCGTCATTCCGGCGTAACCAGCACGATTGAGTTGCCTGGCAAAGTATTCACCCATTCTCGCCTTGGTGAGACCTTGTTGCACAAACTTTCGTTCGACTGCCATGTTATAACTCCTCCAGGATCAGTTCAACTGTCACCGTTTCGGTGTTCTTCGCAGTTGCGCGTCCCATGGCGCGTGGCATGATTCCACGGATCGTTCTGCCTCTCTTTATTGCAGCGTGCGATATTCTCATGCGGTCGGGCTCGAGACCTTTGTCCTCGGCGCTGTTCTCAGCGTTGGTGAGAATCTTGAGTATCTCAGATGCCGCACGCACCGGATACCTGCCAGCAGCCATCTTGCCACGACGGTGTCCGACACCGTGGTTATAGCGTTTGAATGGAACCGCCTGCTTGAGCACTACTACGTCTTCGAGGTACTTCTTTGCAGCCGGTGTGCGCATATTCTTGATCGTTGTGCATATCTCCCTCGAGTGCTTTGGTGAGATATGCAGTTCATAACCCATCGCTTTTGATGATCTCGTCGGATCTGACTTGCATGAATACTTGACCCTTGCCATTGTATCTCCTTATTGTAACTTTTCACTGTACTTCGGTGTATTTTTCTGCTGATCTGCCGTTTTAATCACTATTTAATTGATGTTTTGCAGTGTATCATATCTCACATCACTTAAGCGGCACGAACTTGCTTGATCTTGTCGCACCAACGCCCGCGCTGCCGTGCCTCACAATATGCCGGGTAAGCGAATACTCGCCGAAGTAATGACCAATCATCTCAGGTTGCACCGATACTCTATTAAACTGTTTACCGTCGTGGATTTCAAGTTCAATTCCAATCATGTCCGGAAGAATGATCATGTCTCTGAGATGTGTTCGTAGTATGGTGTCTCCGTCCTTAACACGCTGCATCAACTGCTTATGCTTGTCGTTGAAACCTCTTCGAATCTTTCTGCGCTGAGATGCAGGCAGCAGATCCGCAAACTCATCCATGGACAACTTCTTCAGGCTTTCGACAGTATGCCCCTGGTACGTGAATTCGCCCTTCCTTCTCGGTATCTTCTTCTTTGTCTTCTTAACCATGTTTTGCCACCCCGTAATCTAACGCTTTCCGGTACGCCTCGATGCGATGCTTCCGACCTTCCGACCTGGCGGTGTCCTTCTACTTACGCTCTTTGGACGCCCGGGATGCTTCCGATTGCCGCCACCGAATGGGTGATCGATCACATTCATGGCAACTCCGCTCGTACGTGGATACTTCGCTGCGCGTGTCTTGAGCTTGTGGAACTTCTTGCCTGCCTTAACAAATGGCTTATCAGTACGACCGCCACCAGCAACCACGCCGATCATTGCTCTGCAGCGTGGGTGTAGCCATTTCACCAATCCGGATGGCATCTGCACCAGTGTCTTACCAAGATCGTGGGTGACCAGAAGCCCATAAGCACCGGAAGCCCTTGCAAAATGCCCGCCGTCTCCAGGATGGGACTCGATGTTGCACACAGGCGTGCCCTCTGGAATTTCAGCCAGCGGCAGCGTATTCCCAAGCTTAATCTCAGCTCCTATGCCACACTCGATCTCCTGCCCGACAGACGTCCCCTCACACACGAGAATCAGACGTTCTTCGCCGTTTTCAAAAGAAATCCGTGCTATAGGCGCGGATCTTGCCGGGTCGTGTAAGATCTCGACAACCTCCGCAACGATTGTGGTATCGCTCATTCGCGGGTGAGTAAGCTTTGCCTTGTACTTGTGAGAGGGTGCCGTGTATGTCGGCGTTCCGCGCCCCCTGTTCTGTGATATAAGTCGTTTTCCCATTACTACTCACCTAAAATAATCCTATTCTGGTGGCAAGATCATTCGCTGCATCATCCTCTGCAAACGTCACGATCGCTTTCTTCTTGCCCTTTGGTGTGATCATTGTCCTGATTGAAGCTACATCGAACCTGTATATCTCTTCAATGTCTCTTTTGATCTGGTTCTTGGTTGCGTTCACGTTCACGATGAACTGGAGTTTATTGTCCTCCTCCAGTTGTATAGTTGCTTTTTCTGTAATGAACGGGTATTCGATTGTCATGGCATCACTCTTGTATTTCCATACATAGTGATTGCTGTGTACTTTAATATTTGTAATGGGTCAGCCGAGACTCTTACCGGGTTACCAGCACACAGTCGATAGAAGTATATAAAACTTATTATTATGTCTTATATGGAATTAGCCACATAGAGCACAGAGTTTTCCCGGTCACACATTACTCACAAATTCCATCCTAAAATTTGTTACATCCATCTATGACCCTCTCTGGATCTATACTCATTGTTTTATCCAAGATAGGGTCATAAAAGTGCACAATGATAGATTAAAAGTGCTGGCGTTGAATAAAAGAGATTACTTTTGTGCATGGTGACATAGATCGGCAAACATGGTGATTAAGTGTAAGTACTGTGAAGATCGCTTGCGGTTGCTTAACAGAACAGAGATGTAGTATGTCCCATGTTCCGGGTGTTTCCTGTATAGTGAAGTCCCATGATAGTGTTTCAGGCACTTGAGTGGTTACAAAATTTAAAAGTCTCCTGCGTGGATGGATAAAACTTATGTGTATAGAGCTTCTACAGTGCACACCGGAGGCGAACCGGAGGCGTTATCACCATGACTAGTACGGACGAGTTACAGGTACAATCATTACAAGATGAACTTGAGGACTGCAAGGCGAATAACAGAGCATTGACGATACTTGCTGGCGAAGTTTCGATGATACTCGACGAGATGGCAAAGACGGACGAGGCAAAGAGTATCTGTAGGATTATGGGAGAAGATGCGGGAAGACGTCTTGGCAAGAACACGAAAGATCGCTTTGGCGCGATTGCCAAGGTGGAGGAAGCTCTGGACATTCTCCTATACCATACCGAATTGTTGCGCGGGTACCGTATCGAGATTGATCATATCGAAGATGGTACGATCTATATCAACGTACTCTCATGTTTTGTGCGAAACATTCTCAGGGATCGCAAACTCCTGACAGCATCCCCACTCTGTAGCATCACGCGCGGATATCTCGAAGGAGCGTTGGAGGAGCTCACCGGAAAAAATGTGAGCGTAGAGATTGCGTACGGAGACGTGGACGGTGTGTGTCGGGAAAAGATTATCATTAAGTGAACTGGAGATTTTCCCACTGCATTGGATACCACTCTTGTAGCACATGACGTTCCAGTGGCATAAACGGTGCCATATTGATTTGTGGACGCAAAGCAACGCTCATAGGCGTTGGTCTAACAGTATGTATCTAACACTGGAAACCCCTCGCTAAATAACATTTATATGAAAGTAACCATACCAGTAGGTTGGAGATGTTACCATGCCCAACACCAAACAGATGCAGATAGATTCACTGGAAGATGAACTAAAGGATTATAAAGCCCTTACCAAGGCATTAACGATACTCGTTGGTGAAGTTTCATGTATAATGAATGACATGGCAGAACCAGAAGAGGCTGCAAACTTCTTCGTGCATATGGGCGAAGCTTCGGGAAAGCGGCTCGGGAAAGCGACAAAAGAGCGTTTTGGCGAGATTGAAAACGTGGAAGAGGCTCTTGACACGTTCATTCATCACACAGACATGTGGTATGGATATAAGATGGAACTCGACCACATAGAGGGCAACGAGATACACATCAATATATTCAAGTGTTTCATACGTGACATTCTCAGAGATCGCAAACTCACGACCGAGTCCCCGCTTTGCAGCATCACGCGCGGGTATCTCAGAGGAGCGTTGAAGGAGCTCACCGGAAAAAATGTGGACGTAGAGGTTGTGTATTGTGACGTAAACGGTGTCTGTCGAGAGAAGATCATAGTCGAATAATGATGGATGCGAAGATCAAGGCGATTCTCATAGCAGAGGGCTCGGCGGAGATCGATCCGGAGATGTCTGGCAGCCTACCAGCGTCGGTGCTGGCATCGAAGTCGACTGCAGGACCTGGCGCGGGGGTTGCTTCCTTCTTCTTTGAGTCGAATGGGCATCGTGTTCGGCTGGATGCTGTGGATGACCCGGAGGCACTGCTCAAGGTTCGTCGGCTGAGCCAGGGGATGGCAGAGGCAGATCGTAGCATGCGTATGGTTGACGCGTCACAACCTCAGCAAGATGTGGAGTGGAAAGGAGATGCAAAAGCATATAGTCGTCTGTCACTGTCGGAACCGCCCGCAACCTCTGCCACCAGTGAAATGCAATCCCACATGGAATCAATGAGCAAGGGTTCCTGTAGCGAAACCGACGAGGTTGCAATCTTTTACGATGGTAGAGAGCTTGTGCGCGGCAGAATCGAGCCCGCGCTGCTACACTGCCCAGGGCAGGCATACATCACCATGAGCGAATCCTGTGTCTTTGACTGTACATTCTGCCCGGTTCCACGGCTTGCTGGCAGGACCAAATCCATAGAAGAGATTGTGGAGATGGTTGATTGTGCGTACCGGACAGGAGAGTTGCACGCGATTGCACTCACGTCAGGAATCGAGCGTTCACCCGAAGAAGAAGTCGCGCGGGCTTGCACGGTTGTGAAATCGCTCACAACGTACAACGTCCCGATTGGGGTATCTGTGTACCCGACCAGTGACTCGTCCCTGCGCCTGAGAGCAGCTGGCGCTGTTGAGGTCAAGTACAACGTGGAGACCATGGATCGAAGAATCTTCAAGCGCGCGTGCGCTGACATGGATCTCGATTTTGTGCTTGCAGCACTTAGGGAGGCTGTTGCAATCTTCGGCAGAAACAGGGTCTTCTCAAACTTCATAATCGGTCTCGGGGAGTCAGACGAGACCGTGAAGAGTGGTGTTCGGGAGCTTGCCGGACTGGGTGTGATCCCGATTCTTCGTGCGCTCAATCCCCACCCGCTCCGCCCTGACCTGTTGGATACCTGCCCGGATGCAAGACGTCCGGATGCTGATCGACTGCTCAGACTTGCACAATTCGAGCGCGAGGTTCTGGATGCATGCGGCTTGCGCGCTGACGTCGCGGAGACCATGTGCCTGCCGTGCGGAGGATGCGATCTTGTGCCGCACCGAGATGTGTGAGAGCAGGAGTTATCCGGCTGCCTCACGAAACAGCGATACCTTTGAGATGGGCAACTACCCTGAAATGGCTCCTGCATGCCAGCCTCCGCATAAATACGCTTGGGACAATTGGAGTGGTGATATGCTGGCACTCTCAATTCCTGGATATCCAAAGTCTAAAATCTGTCGAAGAGACGTACGTGTTTAGCTAACCAACATACGAAGAGACAAGAAATGATCGTGGAGAATGTATCGAAATGAACGACAACCCAATCGATTTCAAAAACATGGGCTGGGAGAGTCCCGCACCAGGAATTCGGTACAAAGTGTACGTCCGGGGCGATCAGCGGATACGGCTGGCGGAGTTTTCAGAGGATTTCAGTGAGCCAGACTGGTGCACCAGAGGGCATGTTGGATATGTTCTGGAGGGGAGAATCGCAATCGACTTCAATGGTGAAATAATCGACTTCAGGTCCGGCGACGGGATTTTCATTCCGGAGGGTGAAGAGAGCAGGCATAAGGGCAAAGTCGCCAGAGGCGAAAAGGCGTTGATAATTCTATTTGAAGAGGCGTGAGCGTCCTGTTCCGGGATCCACGATCATTCGAACCATTGATCAAATTAAATCCATACGGCTGTAGGAAAGCTTCTGCTAACGGCGCTCTCTTGCCATAAGGGTCCTGCACTATGTGTCACGTCGGACCATGTATGCAGGCAAACCCGCGTCCGCGCCGACCCGCGTCCAGAGGTAGCATACAATGAATCAGCTGATCCCTTCCAGACAGTCAGTCATGAATATGCAGGTGAGGCACAGGGACTGCAGGTCTTCATGCCACTCTGACACGTACCGCTTGTCATACGCCTCAGCACGCGCATCGGTTGAGGTTTTATCTCTGTTCATCTCATAGATATATTTCTCGCGAGAGGTATAAATAGACATCTGATCGCAGGGGGTTGTAGAGTTACAGGTGACGCATCATGGCCAACAAAATGAAAAAAAGAGATAATCCGTGGGCGTATGTCAAACGGAAGTACAGGTTGAATGCTCGCCATATAGCGATGGCTAAGGAACTTGGGATACGTCCCAAGAAGTTCGGAAGCATGGCTCCCAATAAGTCTGAGCAATGGAAGGGACCGCTTGGAGAGTTTATTGAGGAATGCTACTACAAACGGTTTAAAGACAAGGAGCCGGAGATATTCAATCCAAATGAGACGAAGAAGGGTCAAAAACAGAAATGATTTGGTGAAAGCGACCAATCAAATTATTTAGCGGTGCGTGTTTAGCTAACCACAATATTACACAGATTCCCACAAGATTTCTGTCTTGATCTCGTGAAATCTCGTGGTTTTCGCCTTATCTAAACACATACATTCAAAAAGCAAGGACAACCGCTCTAAGATTAGATCATCCCGGGCAGATCTCGCAGTGTTCGTCCTCCCTGATCTTCCTGCAGATCTTGCATATTCTCATCATCAGATAATCGGTCTCGCCTCTGGCGATATCGGCTGCAAGATCGGCTATGGCATCCTTGACACCATCCTGCAATTCGATCTTGGATCCCCTTTTGTTGGATACATACTGTGACACCGCTGCCTGCGTGATTCCAAGTATCTCTGATATCTCTTTCTGGGACATCGCCTTCACGAGTTCTTTTGCCAGTTCGGATCTGATGGCAGGGAGCACATACCATACCACGTTTTCGCAGGGGACTTTCATACTACAATCACAACCTTTATATGCTTAACAATTGTTATGTTAGCGATACTCGTATATAAAAGAAGGCGTTGTCGTCTTCGAAGTGAACGAGGTGATCCAGTGAGACTAAAATCATGTATCAAAAAATATAGAAAGGACACACACAGAGCGGTCCCTCCGGAGGAGACGCTCTCCCGCATCGAGTCGAAGATGGTGGCGGCTGGCATAACAAGGGTTGCTGATATAACAGACCTTGACAGAATCGGCATACCGGTCTTCTCAAGCATCAGACCGACCGCAGATGACGGCGCAATCTCCGTCTACAATGGGAAAGGTGCAACGCCGGCAGAAGCCAAGGTCTCGGCGATGATGGAGGGCATAGAGCGCTACTCGGCAGAGGTTCATGACAGGGAACTGGTGAAGGGGCGGTTCTCGGAGTTGAGCAGTGACAGAAACGCTCTCAATCCTGGTGAACTGATCCTGCCGCACCCATCAGACCACGATCAGAGTATCCAATGGATCAACGGATACGATCTGGTGAACGACGAGGAGATACTCGTGCCTGCCGATGCGGTATTCCATCCACTCCCGCTCTCCGGGGACAATGGCGCACTCTTCCGGACGAACACGAACGGTCTGGCATCAGGAAACGAGATCGAAGAGGCGATATTCCACGGGCTTTCAGAGGTGATCGAGAGGGATGCATGGTCGCTCATCGAGGCGTCTCGAAATACCGGTCCGAACATCACAATCCCCGAGAACGGAATGATCAGAGATCTCCTGGATAGATTTGCGGATGCAGAAGTCTCGGTGCAGATCAGAGATATGACAAGCGACATTGGGATCCCAACGTTTGCTGCAGTCTCGGATGACACCCTGCTGAAAGACCCTGCGCTTCTCACAATCGGGATGGGGACTCATACGGACGCGCATGTTGCGATGTTAAGAGCGATAACAGAGGTTGCCCAGAGCAGGCTGACCCAGATACACGGCGCAAGAGAGGACACAACAGTTGCAGAGTTCCGGAAGAAGATCGGCTATGAGCGGACAAAGAGGATCAACAGATACTGGTTTGACATATCTGATGAAACCAGAGAGAGCAACTTCGATTGCGGTACATCGTTTGAGAGCGATGATTTTCTGGACGACATAGAATACATGAATAGGAATCTTGGAGACGCCGGTCTGGAGCGGATGATCGTTGTGGACCTGACAAGGGACGAGATCAATGTTCCCGTTGTCAGAGTGATCGTTCCGGGGCTGGAGGTCTATGCGATGGATTCTGAGCGGATCGGTACGCGGTGTAAAGATGAAAGAAACAAGAATCGCCGTTTTCATAGGTCCAAGCGTGGATAAGGAGACTGCAAAGGATATCCTTGATACGGAGTATGATATAGAGTACCTGCCGCCTGCAAAGCGAGGAGACGTTTCTAGAGCGGCTAACGATGGTGTAGAGATTGTATGTCTCATAGATGGAGTATTTTTTCAGGATTCTGCAGTAGCTCACCGAGAGATCCTCTATGCCCTTAAGAAAGGGGTTAATGTGATCGGATCATCGAGTATGGGGGCACTCAGGGCATCCGAACTGGATCTGTATGGGATGGAGGGGGTTGGAAAGATATATGAGTGGTACAAAAGCGGAAAACTCGTATCAGACGATGAGGTTGCTCTCTTCTTTGACCCGGTGTATTTCAAGCCCCTCTCTGAACCACTGGTCAACATACGGCACAATCTCGAGATAGCAGAAGCAAAAGGGGTGATCGATGGGGATGCCTCCAAGAAACTTCTAAAGATCGCAAAATCCATGTACTTCCCTGATAGAACATACCAGCGGATACTCGATGATGCGGAAGGCGAGATAGATTTTGAGGCGCTCAAGCGTTTCAGGAGGTTCATCGATCAGGAAAAGAGGGATTTGAAGATGGAGGACGCAATCGAGGCGCTGGAGCGGATAAATGAGATATGTGGAGTCATAAAATGATTATTAAATTAAAAGCATTCGCAATCTTCGGAGAGGTTCTCGGAAAGGAACGTAGCGTCGAACTGGGCGGAAAAGCCACTGTGTCGGATCTGCTCACCGAGCTGTGCACACCTCCTGGTGATGGCGCATACGATCTGATATTCAACGGATCCGGTATGATCAAGAAGCATGTGCATATACTGATAAACGGGAGGCATATCCTGTCCTTAAGCGGGATTAAAACCGAACTTGTGGATGGCGACGAAGTTGCGATATTCCCCCCCGTGGCAGGTGGTTAGAATGATCGAGGTTACAGAAGACGATTTCACAATCGATGAGATTATTGGGAAAGCGAAGCATCCTGATTCCGGTGCGATCGTCACATTCCTTGGCATCGTGCGGGACGACGAGATCGTTGGTATGGAGATCGAGGCGTATACGGAACCTGCCTTGCAGGAACTCGGGCGGATACGAGACGAGGCACTCGAGCAGTTTGATCTGACCTCGCTTGACATCATCCACCGCACAGGAACGCTCTCTGTGAGCGATAACATACTGCTCATCGTGTGCGGCGCCCCGCACCGGAAGGATGCGTTCGCTGCATGTGAGTATGTGATGGACGAATTGAAGGAACGGGTACCTGTATGGAAAAAGGAACTATCAGAGGACGGGGGGCGATGGGTGAATGGATGAACTTGTTGTAATCCTCTGCGCAGCACCGCTCGATCAATCAGAAGAGATAGCGAAAGCTCTTATCGAGGAGAGACTTGCAACATGTGTGAACATTACTGGAGTTAAATCATATTTCAGGTGGGAGGGGGGATTTTGTGCTGAAAAAGAGGATTTGTTGATCATTAAGACAAGAAAAGATCGAACGAAGGAAATCATTTCGAAGATAGCCGAATTGCACAGCTACGAGGTTCCTGAGATACTTGCCCTCCCTATAATCAAAGGATATGACAGGTATCTGGAATGGGTTGGAGGGGAGGTGCGGTGAAATGAGCATCCGCAAATCTCCGGCAATTCGCGTGAACAATAATTGCGCGACAGAGACCATTGATGACGTCTGCATCGAGGAATCTTTTCAGTTATACTTGAACAACAAGTTCATCGGTGAGTTGATCGCAAGTCCGTCCCAACTCGAGGAACTGGGAGCAGGTCATGTCATCTGCGAAGGGCTTGCATCCGGTGTTTCTGGTGTGCAGGTATCAGGGGACGAGATACGCGTGTATGTAGAGACGCCAGATGAGAAGTGCACGACCGGATATCCCGTTACAATCGAAAAAGAGCATATTTTTGAGGTTATGGATTCAATCATCTCTGAAATCTGGGAAAGAACCGGAGGAGCGCACTGTTCTGTTCTTTTCTCTGATGGAAGGATGATTGCAAGGAGCGAGGACATAGGACGGCATAATACGGTTGACAAGGTTGTCGGATATGCCATTCTTAAGAATATCGATCTATCCACTTGCGTTCTCGGATGCAGCGGCAGGCAACCGACAGCGATGGTATCAAAAGTCGCCAATGCCAAAATCCCGATCGTGATATCGAGATCTGCCTCGACCGATAAGGGAATTCGTACGGCGGATCTGGCAGGAGTGACGCTGATATGCTTTACAAGGGAGAATAGGTTCACGGTGTATACCCATCCCGGTCGAATCATACTGCATCAAGGAGTGTGAGGACTATGCTGACAGGAGAGAGATACGACAGGCAGATACCGCTATTCGGAGATGACGGCCAGGAGCGGATCAGGGATGCAAGCGTCTTTATCGCGGGAGTCGGCGGACTTGGTTCTCCATTGGCTATCTATCTTGCGGTAGCAGGTATCGGCAGTATCGCAATCGCGGACTTCGATACGGTTGACGTGAGCAATCTGAACCGACAGATCCTGCACTGGAATGACGACGTTGCGCGGATGAAGGTAGATTCCGCCATAGAAAAATTGATAAAAATCAATCCTGATGTTGAAATAGACGCCATATCCACGAAAATCGATGAAGACAACGTCTTCAAGCTTGTTGGCGGTTCTGATCTGATCGTTGATGCGATGGATAACTTTAGTGCAAGATACCTGTTGAATAAGGCGGCGATAGCAAGGAATACCCCGCTCGTCCATGGGGCAGTTCACGGATTGGTTGGACAGGTAACAACGGTAATTCCGGGAGAGACTCCATGTCTGCGGTGCATAGTTCCAGACGCCCCTCCGGAGGGCATTTTCCCGATCATCGGGGCAACATGCGGCGTTGTGGCAAGCATTCAGGCGAACGAGGTTCTGAAGTATATCACAGGCACTGGAACCCTCGCATCGAACAGACTCCTGTTCTGGGATGGATCGAATGCGACTATGAGCGAGATACCGATAGAACGGGATCCCGGATGCGTCGATTGCGGAGGCTTTTAACAACCGGTCCACTGACCCACACTCCCGTTTTCTTCTACTCGAAGTCTCGACTTCTTCTACTCAAAATCAGATGTGAAGCAGTCGTCAGGATCGCTGAAGACGACATATTCCGCATTGAAGTCTTCAGGATCGTACCCTTCACCGATCCAGTCCAGCAACTCTTCATTGTCCTCATTCTCCGGGTCTTTCCGTGCATCCAGTATGTCTGCATAGCCGCCTACACCGCCACAATCCTCGGGCGGGCATGCTCGCTTTCCTTTAAGGCATATTGGGTATGAAACCACCTCCTCTCTCGGAAGTATCTTCTCCAGAAGTATCTTGTGCCCCCAGCAATCTCCAAAATCGTACAGATAGTTGGCAGACCGGCTTTCCATGGAAAAATGCTTGGCTATCTTTTGTTTGTGTTCCGGAAGAATATCTCTACCGAATTCGTCGTCCGAATGCCCCATAGTCAGCTTTGAGGCGCTCTTTGGGTCGGGCACCTCAAACTCGTGAAGATGGCAGCCAGACCACTCCATTGCATCCTGGATTGCAACATGCAGGTCCCGGAACGTGTAGTTCCCAGGAACCTGTATTCTCCGCCAGATCGGCGGTCTGATGCCTTTCAACGTGATCTTGAACTGATACACCTGCTCGAATTCGTCTCTGTGATCCTTGCCATCGTACATATCCCAGTCTTCGTCCCAGTCATCATCGTCAACGAAATACTCGCCATACTCCTCGTCAAAGGTGTCCTCCCAGCCAAGCTCCCCTCCCGAGAGCGCATTCATGATGGCTCCGGTAGGAGCTATGATATCGAGCACTTCCAGAGGTAGATACCCCTCATCAGCCCTCCCCATAATTATCCTACCGATTGCGATCTGGCATATCTTGTAATCGGCATATTCTTCTGAAAATACGTCTCTCGCATCTCTAATGTGTGGTATCGCTCGCTTATCCTGCTGTCGCACCATACAGTCAAGGAGATGGAACATATCCACGTTTACGTACTTCCAGTCGTATGTTGTCGGGTCAAAAGGTCCGTCCGGCAGTTCTGACATGTACTCGTCCAGCAGCCTGTTCAGGAAATCAATCGACCTGTCGCACCGTATCTCACCGATAGTGCTCAATGTATCGGCTGTTATGCGATCCACTCCACTTCCTTCCCTTATCGGATGTGCAATCCTGTATTCCACCTTTTTTATCACTTCCGGAATGCACATCTCTCCTATTTCCTTAAGGGCGTCTTTGGCATATTCGCCCAGTTCGGATTCTTCCAGTGCATCGACGAGTGGGGCGATCGCCCTTTCATCTCCGATTGTTCCCAGCGCGCAAGCCGCAAAATGACTGCTCCAGCTGTCAGGATCGTTTAGCACATCTATCAACTTGGAAACAGCGGGTTCTCCAATTAATACCAGCTTATCCACGACTTTTCTCAGCTCAGCTTCTCCCTCCCTCGAGTAACCGGCTTCATCATACTTCTTCAGATCCAAGGTCAGCTTGTTGATCATTTCTTCGATCTCGTTCTCTGTTCTTTTGCCTTTTTTGGGCATGGCACCACATCCTTTAACTGATCACAGGATGCGGAGTCTGCGGACATAAAACTTTGGAACATGCTCAATAGTTCTAAGGATCAGGTGCGAAGTGCCGTAGAGCAGGATTGATGCATTACTAATTATTACATGACTTTAGGCTAAATCAAATTTCTTGCCATCCTGAATGAGATACTTTTATATAGGATGAGCACATATTCTATACTGAATGTCAGAAGAGGAGAGAATATACGAAATTCTAAGCACTATCCGCAAGATCGATGAGTCAGAACAACCTGTTAGTGTCTATTTTAACCAGAATTCCGTCCCGTTTTCTCTCGCACAATACTATCGC
>DAWR01000053.1:0-6540 GCA_002506015.1 Candidatus Methanogasteraceae archaeon UBA261
GGTGAAGCAAAACATACTCTTTCTTGATCCTGTCGAGAGAACAATAAAGCCACAATCACGGCTGAATCTCTCTGCAATCCGGGAGGTTGTGAAGAATGCATAAAACCGGAATGACTGTCAGGGGTCGCTCTGATTTCGCAGGCTGCGGCTGGGCATATGGAATTATGAGCGGGCGGACAGCGAGGATACAAGCACGGAAAGCACGGATATTCTGAGCCACGAACCAGCCCTAATCATCTTTGTCTACTGATCGGTCAACCTCCAGAAGCAGTATCACCTGAAAAATTGCTGAGTCTGGGGGATTCCGTGGTTTTCAAAGGATACCAAAGGGGGTGATTTTTCAATCTTTGCGTTCTCGTTCTCCAGTTTAACGAGAAAAGGTGCAAAGACAATACTCAACTCGTGTAGTCCGCATTGATCTTCACATACCCGCATGTCAGATCGCAGCCCCACGCAGTCGCCTCGCCACTGCCAATTCCCAGATCGACAGCAATCTTGATCTCCTCTCCGCTCATATCAACGAGAGCGCCATCAACAACCGTTCCGCAATCAACGACAGTCGTTTCACAGAGCACAAGCGAGATTCGATCCGGTTCAACCGCGGCACCTGAGTACCCGACAGCAGCGATCACCCGCCCCCAGTTCGGATCGCAGCCATGAACAGCGGTCTTAACAAGTGGTGACTTGACAATCGCCTTTGCCGCAGCCTTCGCATCCGCGTCAGTTCCCGCACCGGTGACCCTCACCTCGATTTGCTTCTCTGCGCCCTCGCCATCGCGGGCGATCATCTTCGCAAGTTCTGTGCAGACACAATTGAGTCCTTCCTGAAACTCCTCTTCGTCCGGTTCATCCCTCGCGGCAGCGCTCGCCGTCAGAAGCACCATGTCGTTGGTGCTGGTATCGCCGTCCACCACGATCATATTGAAACTGCGATTTACAGCCTGCTTCAGGCACGAATCGAGCGTTTCGTGCGGCAGATCGGCGTCGGTGTAGATGAACGCAAGCATCGTTGCCATATCGGGCGCAATCATGCCAGAGCCCTTTGCAATCCCGCCGATTCGAACGCCTGACCGGAGTTCGACTGCAAACTCCTTCGGGTACGTGTCTGTTGTCATGATGGCGCGTGCCGCTGCTTCGCTTCCCACGGGAGTATCGGATAATCCGGCGACAACAGAGTCGATATGATCCGCAATCCATTCCAGATCGAGCGGAACACCGATTACGCCGGTTGAGGCGACACCGATCGCATCCGTCTTGAGATTAAGCCTCTTTGCCGCGAGTTCTGCCATGCTCTTCGCATCAGCGAGTCCGCGCTCCATCGTGAACGCGTTTGCGCACCCGCTGTTTATGACTACGGAATCGAGTCTGTGGTTCTCTCGCAGATTTGATCCCGTTAGCACCATCGGAGCCGCAATGAACCTGTTTTTTGTGAAGACTCCGACAGATTCTCCACTACCAGTGATTACAGCAAGACCTGACTTACCTTCCTTGATTCCATGAGCGCACACGCCGCGAACAGCGCACACGCCACCGTCCACCCGTTTCATCGTTTCCATCGGTTTCATCGCCTTATCCGCTTCTTTTTCACTGCCGCAACAAAACCTTTATCCCATACACCGCAGACAGGTATAGCAATGAAACAACAGGTTAGCGCTCCAAAGCGTATCGCAAGGATAAATTTTGGCTTAATCTCACCACAAGAGTACCGGAACATGAGCGTCACCCGGATCATCACAGCGGACACTTATGACGATGATGGTTTTCCGATCGATATGGGGCTCATGGATCCCAGACTGGGGGTTATCGATCCGGGACTGCGCTGCAAAACCTGCAACGGGAGGGCTGGCGAGTGTCCGGGTCATTTCGGGCACATCGAACTTGTGGCGCCATGCGTGCATGTCGGATTTGCCAAGCAGATCAGGAATCTGCTGCGAAGCACGTGCCGGAGTTGTAGCAGACTACTCCTTGAGCCCATAGCAAAGAAGGAGTATCGTGAGCAGATCGAGCTTCTGCGGGGCAGAGGCCAGACCATCAACTCACTTGTCGAGCGCGTCTTCAGTGAGGCGAGCAAGGTCGAGGTCTGCCCGTACTGTGGAGAACATCAACTCAAGGTCGTCTACGAGAAGCCCACCAAGTATCACGAGATTGATAGTCAGCTTCTTCCAAGCGATATCAGGGACCGTTTCGAACGCATACCGGACGAGGACATTACGGTATTCGGCATGGATCCGGATAATGCGCGTCCCGAATGGATGATTCTGACCGTTTTGCCGGTCCCACCGGTCACAGTGCGCCCATCGATCACGCTGCAGACCGGGCAGCGCAGCGAGGATGACCTGACGCACAAGCTTGTTGATATCATACGGATCAACCAGCGGTTCCAGGAGAACAAGGAGGCTGGCGCGCCCCAGTTGATAATCGAGGACCTCTGGGAGCTGTTGCAGTACCACGTGACCACATTTCTGGACAACAGCGTCTCAGGGATACCGCCGGCGAGACACAGGAGTGGCAGACCGCTCAAGACGTTGTCGCAGCGCCTGAAAGGAAAAGAAGGACGATTCAGAGGGAGTCTCTCGGGTAAGCGTGTGAATTTCAGCGGAAGAACCGTGATCTCTCCGGATCCAAATCTTTCAATCAACGAGGTCGGCGTTCCTGAGGCGGTTGCGAGTGAACTGACATTTACGCTCAAGACCGTGCCAAGAAACATCGAGGAGTTAAAGGAGTATGTGCGCCGCGGCCCGGATAACCACCCTGGCGCAAACTATGTGACCAGAACCGACGGACACAAGGTGAAGATCAGCGATATAAACCGGGAAGAGCTCGCTGAAACGCTTGAATGCGGCTGGCTCGTGGAGAGGCATCTCAAGGATGGTGATATCGTGCTCTTCAATCGTCAGCCATCCCTGCACAAGATGAGTATCATGGCACACGAGGTGAAGGTCATGCCTGGGAAGACGTTCCGGCTGAACCCTGCAGTCTGCCCGCCGTACAACGCCGATTTTGATGGCGATGAGATGAACATCCATGTACAGCAGACCGTGGAGGCACGGGCTGAAGCGAAGATACTGATGCGGGTTCAGGAAAACATTCTCTCGCCAAGATTCGGCGGCCCCATCATTGGTGGGATCCATGACCATATTACAGGGATGTTTCTGTTAACACGTGAGAAAGAGATAGATAAGAACAGTGCGCTCGATATTCTGCGGAAGACTGGTGTGCGCGACCTGCCAGAACCGGATCATGTCGTTGATTATGTGCCCTACTGGACCGGGAAGCAGATATTCAGCCAGATCCTGCCCGCCGGGCTGAATCTTGAATATTGTGCAGAGATATGCAGGGAGTGCGACGTCTGCAGGAAGGAGAACTGTCTGTATGATGCGTATGTCGTCATAACGAACGGAGAACTGCTCTGTGGAACAATCGATGAGAAATCAATAGGCGCATTCAAGGGAATTGTAGTCAACAAGATCATCAGGGAATTCGGAGCTACTGCGGGCGCAGAGTTCGTGGACAACATGACCAATCTTGCGATCAGGGGGATCATGTACCACGGATTCAGCTTCGGAATCGACGACGAGGACATCCCGGAAGAGGCGATCAGGCAGATAGGTGAGATCAATAAGGACGGGATCGATGGAAAGGAAGGTATCGCAGAACTGATCGATCAATATGAGCGCGGGGAACTTGAGTCATTGCCGGGACGGTCGGACAAGGAGACGCTCGAAATGAGGATTATGCGCGTTCTCGGAGGGGTCCGAGAACAGACTGGTGACAAGGCGGGTCTGCACCTCGGGATAGACAACTCTGCGGTTGCGATGGCGGTCTCGGGTGCCAGAGGCTCGATGCTGAACCTTGCGCAGATGGCTGCATGTGTCGGGCAGCAGTCGGTCAGAGGCGAGCGGATTCAACGGGGCTACCTGGATCGGACACTCCCGCACTTCAAGAAGGACGATTTCGGCGCAGAGGCACACGGGTTTGTGCAGGCATCCTACAAGACCGGACTCACCCCGACAGAGTATTTCTTCCACGCGGTCGGTGGCAGAGAAGGTCTCGTGGATACAGCGGTCAGGACGTCTCAGTCGGGTTATCTCCAGCGCAGGATGGTGAATGCGCTTCAGGACCTCGAGGCACAGAATGACGGGACCGTAAGGGATACAAGAGGTGTGATTGTACAGACCATGTACGGCGAGGACGGAATCGACTCGGCACGTGGTTTTGGTCGCGAGCACATACAGCGGATCGTAAAGGACGTGACTGGGGCGAGTGAATGAGTGTAACAGAAGAGAGTATAAAAGAGAGGGTCAGCCCCCTCCCATTGCCACCGAAGATCAGGGACATTTTAAGCAAGGAATTACTCGAGAACGCACCAGGCGAGGCGCAGATGGATGAGATCATAACCAAAGTCCTGGAGGGTTACACCAATGCCGGAATTGAGCCATGCGAGCCGGTCGGCGTGGTTGCGGCGCAGTCGATAGGCGAACCCGGGACGCAGATGACGATGCGGACGTTTCACTACGCCGGTGTCGCCGAGATCAACGTTACGCTTGGACTCCCCAGGTTAATCGAGATTCTCGATGCCCGGAAGAACCCGAGCACGCCTGTTATGACCGTGTATCTCAAGGATGGCGTAAGCAAACAGAGAGCCCAGGAGGTTGCATGGTCGATTCAGAAGACGACCATCACTGATCTTGGCGAGATTATCACAGACCGCTCAAATCGTAGAATTACTATCGAACTTGATGAGCCGGCACTCTATGAGCGAAATCTCACACTGCCGGACGTAATCGAAAAGCTCGAAACAAAGCTGAAGGTTCCGATTGATGTGATTGGATATACGCTCATACTCGCCCCAAAGGAGACTGCTTCGAAGACAACTAAAGAGGGCGAAGACGCACAGAAGGTGGTCACGCTTGGCGCCCTGGTTCAGCTTGGTAGGAATCTCAAGAAGGTAGTGATCAAGGGCATCGAGTCGATTCCGAGGGTGGTTATACAGCGGAATGATAGTGAATATGTGCTCTACACCCAGGGCACTGCATTGAAGGAGGCTCTTGAAGTAGAGGGTGTGGACCCGACCCGGACAGTATCAAACCATCCCGGTGAGATATGCGAGGTCTTCGGGATCGAGGCTGCCAGAAATTCGGTCATAAACGAGATCATGGCAACACTGCGTGAGCAGGGTCTGAACGTGAACATAAAACACATCATGCTCGCGTCAGACATGATGACCTGCGATGGAGAGGTCAAGCAGATCGGAAGACACGGGCTATCCGGAGAGAAGGCAAGTATTCTGGCTCGTGCTGCCTTTGAGGTGACTGTTAACCACTTGATCGACGCCGGCATGCGCGGAGAGGTTGATGAACTGAGCGGCGTGACCGAGAACGTAATCGTGGGACAGCCGATCCATCTCGGAACCGGGGATGTCCATCTCGTTGTAAAGCCACAGGTCTGATCAATCTCAAGGTAGATGTCAGGGCTAACCACAAGATACAGATTTCATGAGAAAGTGTGATAGTGCACTACTATCTTCTTATGTTAATCTTGTGTAATTTCGTGGTTTTTCACCTCAGCTAATATCATGTTCGCATAACATCCGCACTCCCACACTGTGGACAGGTGATCGGAGCGAAGTTCGGATCGGTCTGAAATGTGAACTCGCAGATATTACATACGAAGTACACCATCGATTGATCAATGTCGTCCATGGTAATTAGTATCGGGTTGCGAGACATAAATATAACTCTCGCAGCGTTGGGGGTAAGTTGACTATGAGATCAGTACTGTCACACCCCTATATCCCGCGCACCAGATCCCTGAGTGCATCTCCCGGGTCAGGAGCCCGGATGATCCCGGATGCAAGCAATACGCCAACTGTGCCGAGTTTCAGCGCAGCCCGCATGTCCTCGCCCTTTGATATGCCTGCGCCGCAGAGCACCTGAACATTGGGATTGATTCCCAAGACTGCGTCCGCCGCACCAGAGACGATCCCGGGATCCGCCGTTGATACGGGGATGCCTGAACCGATCAATTCAGGGGGTTCAATCGCAACAAAATCCGGTTCCAGCGCTGCAGCGGCTTTTGTGGTTGCGATATTGTTGCTGCATACAATCGTTGCAAGACCGGCGCGATCCGCTGCCTGAATCGCAGAATCAATATCAGCGAGCGTTAGTCTGCGCTCTGAGTGATTGATCAGCGTTCCGATGGCGCCAGAATCGCTTGCAGCCTCTGCAAGCACAGACCCTGTGTGGCTGCCCGGACTGATACCATCGATGTGCTGCGCAAAGACCGGAATTCCGATCTCTGCTACTGCGCGGAGGTCAGACAGTTGCGGCACTGCTATAATCGATATCCCGGTTTCTTTGCTGACGTCAGCACACATCCCGGCAATACGGACGGCGTTTTTTCCGGTTGACTCCATATATGTCTTGAAATTCAATACCACCAGTGGAGTTTTCATCTGTTTCATCATGCAATCTCCTGTTTGGTGTATTGCATCGGAAATTGCTTAAAACTATCGGTGTTGCTATCGAGTCTGTGACATTC
>DAWR01000053.1:6615-6986 GCA_002506015.1 Candidatus Methanogasteraceae archaeon UBA261
ATCAAACCATTTTCCTGGAAACTGTAAGAACCTTTTTTGGAAATAATGATGTGGTCGAGTATCTTAATTCCCAGAATCCTGCCAGCTTCTGTCAATTGCTCCTGAATCTTCAGATCGCTGTTGCTGGGTTCAAGCGCACCGGAAGGATGGTTATGGGCAAAGATCACGGAGGCGGCTCTATCCGTGATCACGTCAGCAAAGACCTCGCGAGGATGCACTTGACTCCGATCCAGCAACCCCACTGTCACGGTTCTATTCTCGATAACTTCATTAGCGCCGTTAAGAGTGATACAAATAAAATATTCCTGCTGCTTGTTCGCTACCCAGCTAATTAAAGGCAACACATCCTCAGCATTAGTTATCTTGATTGT
>DAWR01000083.1 GCA_002506015.1 Candidatus Methanogasteraceae archaeon UBA261
AGTTCCAGCGCATCCGCACTGCCGCGTTCGTACTCATGCCAGAGCCGGACCGCATCAAATCCGGTGATTCCTGTCGTGTCTTCACTACGTGTGATCCCGAGCGCTCGCTCGATTGGCTTGAGACCACCCGAGTAACCGATGCGCCGCAGCGGATACATCAGATCCGTGTGCAATTGGTTGAACTCGATCTCGGGATACTCGTGCTTTATGAATGGCAGGTCAAAGCGTGCGCCGTTGAACGTGACCAAAAAATCATATTTTGCAAACTCGCAGACGATGTCGTCAAGATCGATTCCGCGTACGTATGTCCTTGTCTTCTTACCATCGTATATCCCGACAACGGTCATGTAGTTGTAGTTCGGAGACAGACCTGTGGTCTCTATGTCCACAAAGGCGATTCGGTCCTTAAAATCGCTGTATGCACGCCAGTGTTCGGGTTTCGGAAGCGATTGTGCAAAGAATCCGGCGTCACGTGAACTGAGGCGCTGCACAGACTCATCGATTCCCTCAAGGATGGTTCTCTTTTTGGCAGCAGATATGGGTAGATCCTCCTGGTGTTCTGCAAATTCGGACCATGTTTTGATTCCGCATGACCATATCTTCTCTTCGATCGTACGCCCGATGCGTGGTATGTGGATGTATGTACTTGTGAGCATAGTTTTGCCTCTTTTTCAGGACACAATGACTTATAGATGTGATTATATCTTTGTTTCTCTTGCAGGGGGTGCGTTACCGATTGAGACTGCGCGAAGATAAACCCACACAATCCATCCGCAGCGCCAAAACCCGGAACCATGCCCCACCCAATCGACATGCTTAAATGATATCGCATGGAAGAGCACTCATATCTCGTGCTGAGCGGAGGTAGCCAAGCGGTCAAAGGCGGTGGACTCAAGATCCACTCTCGCAGGAGTTCGCGGGTTCGAATCCCTCCCTCCGCATCACTTCTCTTTTCTCTTTTTTCGCTTGATTGATTCGATTCGATCGGTTAGGTCCTGAGCGAGCCCCTCGGAAACCTTGCCACTGTAGTAATCGATCCGTGCGGCGATTACCAGTTTTGAGGCGAACGCCCGTGCAATCCTGCCGCGCATTCGGTGGGGTGACGCATGGATGTGTGGGTGCTGGAAGATTACGCCGTGTTTTGGCGGAGATGCGCCGCGCAGATGCCGAAACATCGCCCGGTTCGCACCGAGAATCTGCACGCGGCTCGCAGGCATCATGCAGAGTCTGTTGAGCCCGCCTGCGATACCGAGAAGTCGCGCAGCAAGAACGGCGCCTGCGAGATTCGTGAGATTGGGTGCAACGCGTGCGATCTCGTCTTTGATGTGCTCAATTAACGCCTCACGGCTTTTGTGCAGGTCGATCCGGTTCTGCGCGAGCATACGCATTGCGGAGGGGAGGATATCCTGCTCAGGGATTCGCCTCAGGTCTGATTCTGAAATTGAGTTTGAAATCGAGTCCGGGTCCTTGTAGGGGGCATACCAGTCAACGAGACGCTCTGAAAATAGGTTTATAGTGTCGTTCAGGTCGTCAAGTGCTTTTATCGCATGCATGACCTCTTCGTCCCGGTGTGCGGACGATGCGACCTGTTTCCTTGCGAGTCTGATTGTTACCTCGCGCAGCAGGGATCGGTACTCCTCTTCGGAATCAACGATGCCATATCTGAATAAAAAAGTGCGGAGGTGTGTTACCGGACTTTCTGAGTCCAGTAACATCGAAACGATCTCGGAAGAGTGGACCATTCACTCCTTGACCAGGACCGGTTTCGTTGCCTCGTGCGTGAACATGATCGGCAGGACATTCAACACCCCTATAAGATCACCTTCCTTAATCTCGCCGGTCTCCTGTCCGAGAATGTATGCGACCTTGATATGTCGATCAGTCTCAACCGGTGCAACCCCGTCACCTGATCCGACGCGCACAACTGACACGAGTGGATGTGGAGTGAATGCGCACAGTAGTGCAAGCAGATCCTGCTGCAAGTTGATCTCCATGATCTTGATCTTCTCGAATGCGCCCTTCGCAATCGTCACATCCTCGCCTGCGATGATCATCTCCCATTTGGCACGGGTTGCTATCGTGAACTCGTAAGGCGATGCTTCGACCGTGATCCGCTCAGGTCCCTGTTCTGATGCCGAGACAATCTGTATAATTTGTGATGCCATACTCTCACATCTTGCTGATGCAATATATATTCATCCCAGCCGTGTCTGGATTGAGTCCCGCGCCTGGATTAGATCGGGCTGTATACACATGACACCAGTGAGCGGCTGCAACCGCACATCATCGCTCAGCATGTGGTATATGTGATCAGGCGGCGTGTCGAGTGATATCTCCTTGGTCATGCCATATCTCCCCCGATTAACCACTATAGCATTCACGATTCCAAGCATGTCGAGTTCGGTGATGAGTTCGGTGATACGACGCTGTGTCAGGACGTCTATGTCAATCATACCACACATACGCCTGTAGATGCGGTAAACCTCTCCGGTGGACATGATTTTTCTGCCGTTTCCAGTTCCCCGGATCAATTCAGGATCCTGATCGAGTGCCATGATGCTGTACAGCACCATCTTTGACTGCGTCGGAAGCGTTTTTATCACCTCTGCAACACGATCGGACTCGATCTTGGACTGTGCCCGCCGGACATGGACTTCACTCACCAGAATCGATCCATCGCGTTCAGCGAGTTCTGACGATATCCTGAGCAGATCAAGGGCTTTGCGCGCATCGCCATGTTCCCGTGCTGCGAGTGCGGCACAGAGTGTGATCACAGTGGTATCGAGTATCGCGTCGTCGAATGCCATATCAGCGCGCTGTCTGAGGATGTCTGTGAGCTGATCAGCATTATATGGTGGAAAAACGATCTCTTCCTCCCCAAGGGAACTTCTGACTCGCGGATCAAGGAACTCTGTGAACTTCAGGTCGTTTGAGATGCCCACAAGACTGACTCTGGCATGTTTGAGCGTGGCGTTGATTCTTGATAAATTGTACAGCACATCATCCCCTTTCTTTGTCAGTTTATCGATCTCATCGAGGATGATTATCACAGCCTGTTCTTTTGCATCGAGCGCTTTTTTGAATTCGGAGTACACCTGATCGGTGGGCCACCCTGTCATCGGGATCTTCTTGCCGAAGTTACGCGCAAGCTTGGCGAGCAGCCGATACTGTGTGTCGATGATCTCACAATTCACATACAGTACAGTACATGGAATCTCACGTTCCACTCCCACTTTCTCGATCTCATTTCCGACATACGTGGTGACTGCAGTCTTACCAGTCCCGGTCTTCCCGTAGATCAGGATGTTTGATGGTGTATCTCCTCGCAACGCCACGATCAGAATCTTGATCAAAGAATCCACTTCCCGGTCCCTATGCGGGAGATGATTCGGAACATAGGTGGATCGAAGTACATCCCTGTTTTTAAATATCGATTTCGAGTCAAGTAATCCATTTATAGCCTCTGCTATGGGGGTATTTCTCAAAGACGCTCCCTCCTTATCGGAATGTCGGCTTTGTACACCTCGATTACAAACCTATTAAGGATTGCGGGCGTGTAATTTTATTTTAACAAAGTGAAAATTAGGGCGAGAGCCGCTTTCGATCACGGGGGAACAACACCACATCGCGGATGTTTTCAATCTCTATCATGGTCATCACTAATCGCTCAGCCCCGATCCCCCATCCGGCATGCGGGGGCATCCCATACCCAAACGCCTTCAGGTAGAAATCAAACCCGTCCGGGTTGAGTCCGCATGCCTCGATTCGCTGGCGCAGCAGATCGTGCAGGTGGACACGCTGCGAACCGGACGCAAGTTCCATACGCGGATGCATAAGGTCGAATGATTTGCTGTAGGGCGGTCTATCGTCGTACGGCTGGGTGTAGTATGGCTTGATCTCTGTAGGCCAATCGACGAGGAAATAGTGCTCACCGATTGCGTTTCCTATCGCGCGTTCAGCAGCAGTGCCGAAATCATCGCCCCATTCGATCTCGTGCCCACAGCCAAGTGCAATCTCGAGTGCGTCATCGTACGTCACCCGTCTGAACGGCAATTCGGGTATGGTAAGCTCGACTCCGAGATCGTTTAGTTGTTGCGCGCAGCTCTCTGATACGTGCGCGTAGGCAGCATGAACCATCCGCTCGAGGATATCCATCACATCGAGCTGATCCATGAAACTCGCCTCGATGTCTATTGATGTAGCCTCGTTGAGGTGGCGCAGGGTGTCGTGCTCCTCAGCGCGGAAGATCGCGCCGATCTCGTAGACCCGGTCAAGACCCGCCGCCATCATGAGCTGCTTGTATAGCTGCGGGCTCTGGTTCAGAAAAGCCTCTTTGTTGAAATATGTTATCGGAAATAACGCTGTGCCGCCCTCGGTTGCAGTTGCAACCACCTTTGGTGTGTTAATCTCGATGAAGCCCTCGCTCTCAAGGAAACTGCGCACGGCTTTCAGTACATGGTGGCGAACCGTGAATATGGCGAGCATCCTTCTCCGCCTCAGATCGATGAATCTCGAATCGAGTCGCGTATCGATATCTGCTCCGACTTTGCCGGTGATATCCATTGGCAGCGGAGAATCCGATTCCGAAAGCACATCCAGGCTCTGTGGGATGATCTCGTATCCGCGGGGAGCCTGCTTCGCCCCCGCAACAGCTCCGGTCACCAGAATAACAGACTCCCGGTTCAACCTCTTGCCTTTCTCAAAGAGGGCAGAATCGGTCTTCTTTTTGACCATGGTGATCTGCATGAATCCTTCCCGGTCCCGAAGCACGATAAAACAGATTCCGCCAAGGTCGCGCGTCTCGTGTATCCAGCCCGCAACCGTGACTGTGTCGCCGTCCATCTCAGGCGTGATATCAGATGCATAATGGGTTCGCATGCCGTCCATAGTGGATGTTAGACCATATATCGGTGTTATATCTTTTGGTGCGGAGTGCTTGTTTGGCTAACCCTTATGTGTGTGTTATACCCCATGGTGTGGATCAATACTTAACAAAGGACGCACCCTCGCTTCGCAAACGCTCTTCCTCGAGTATCACGGTCTTCTCACGATCCTTAAACGTGCTGCCAATAACACAACAGTCCACACCCTGCTTTTCTGCAATCTGTATCGCTGAATCTGCTTCCTCTGCCGGCAGAACGATGCAGAAGCCGATCCCCATGTTGAAGACCTGATACATCTCAGCAATGCTCACAGGACCGTGTTTCTGAATCAACTCAAAAATTGGCGGAGTTTCAGGTAAACTGTCGATTCTGAATCCATAATCCTTGCTCACCCTTCTGAGATTTAAGAAACCATCGCCGGTTATGTGCGCGAGCGATTTCAGATCCAGATTGGATTTCTGCATCTCTCTTACCACTTTTACGTAGATCTTCGTCGGTTCAAGCAGCTCTTCGCCAAGCGATCTGCCGAGTTCATCGATGTGATCAGTCACGTCAAATTTATCCAGGAGAACTCGTCTGGCAAGCGTCATTCCGTTGCTGTGAATTCCCGAGCTCGCCATGCCGAGTATGACGTCCCCTTCGTTGATTGTGTCACCTGTTATGATCTCATCTGTCGGGACGATGCCAACGCCCATCCCTGCCAGATCAAAGCCCATATTCTCCCGCGCTCCTTTAATCATCTCAGGCATGACCGCAATCTCCCCCCCGGACAGCGTCACCTCTGCCGCTTTACATCCCACAACCAGTCCCTTCACGAGATCTTCGAGGAGATTCGGGTCCGGATTTTGAACCGCTATGTAATCGACAATTGAGATCGGCTCAGCCCCTACGCAGAGGATGTCGTTCACATTCATTGCAACGCAATCGATTCCAACCGTGTCGTATCGTTCCATCTCCTGCGCGATGAAGACCTTGGTTCCGACGCCGTCGGTCTTGATCGCCAGAGATACGCCGGAACCAATATTTATAACTCCGGAGAAATGCCCTACGGGAATCACCGGCTTTCCAGTGGTCTCTCTAAAGTCAAAAGTCGATTCCGCCAGTTTTACGATCTGCTTTAAGGCAGATTCTACCTTCCCGGTATCGGCACCGGCTTTCTGGTATGTGAGATAGTCGCTCTCCCGGTTATCATCGTTCATTGTGTCTGCTGGTGCGGTCCGATACACCAAAAATGTATGGATTGGCTCGCATCAAGCGAACATGCTCGACACCGACACTGTCGATTTTTCCAGTGATACGTGTTTAGCTATACGCCACACCACCACAATTTGAGATTTTCAATAAACAATAACCACAAGATTACACAGGCTGCGAAGCAGCGGCGCAGCCATC
>DAWR01000172.1 GCA_002506015.1 Candidatus Methanogasteraceae archaeon UBA261
CCTCTTAAAAGAGATTCCAGGGGCGTTCCGTGACATACTGGAGCAGGCAAAGAGTGGAGGGACCACGATCAGGTTTGAGCACCATGGGCTTGAGCCGATGCAGAAAACTCTTGATCAGGTCAGCAATCGCATCAGTTTCGCTATCGTTCTGGCATCGCTTGTTATGAGCTCCTCGCTCATCGTGCTCGCAGGAATTCCGCCATTGTGGCATGAAATCCCGGTAATCGGAATCATCGGGTTTCTCGGTGCAGGGATGATGGGGTTCTGGCTTCTCTTCTCGATTCTCAGACACGGGCAGATGTAGACGGCGTTCTGCACGAGAATCTCACGTAACCTCCCGCACGAGAAGCGTCCGCAGCAAAAAGATTGCGGGGATGATCTCAAGCCGCCCGATCCACATGTTACCTATCAGCATGATCTTGCCTGCGGCAGGGAGACTTGCTGTTGTGATGCCGGTTGAGAGCCCGACATTGCTCTGTGCGGATGCCACCTCAAGGATCACACAATCAAGATTGAAACCTGCCGGTACAACATGGAGGAGCACCACAACACCCACCAGGAGAAAGATGATCCATAGATTCAGGAGCAGCGAAACCTCCTCGAGTTCTGCGTTTTTGTGATCCTCTGAGAGCGTTTTCTTTCCGATGCGGTACGCAATGACCGCCTCTTGTGGAAGTGCAATCTTTTTAAGCCACCACCCGACCCCTTTGACCAGCATGACCGCTCTCATCGTCTTTATGCCGCCGGAGGTCGAGCCGGCGGTGCCCCCGATGATCATCGCAATGATCAGGATGATATGGGCGGTCGGAGTCCACCGGTTAATATCGGCTGTCTGAAATCCCGTGCAGGTGATCGTCGAGACGAACTGGAAGACCGAGTCTCCGGAAGTGGTCATGAGGTTACAATTCCCCTGCGAGAATATGTTCTCGAGAACAAGCAGAGTTGCGCCGACCAAAACCATAGCAAAGATCGCCTTGCACTGTATGTCTTTGAAGTACGAGGACGTTTTCCGCATGATCACCTGATAATGCACCAGAAACGGTATCGCACCTGCCAGCATGATCGGGATGAGCACGATCTCAATTGTCGTGCTGTGGTACTCTGCGATGTTCCCATCGGTGACTGTGAAGCCACCGGTGCCAATTCCGGTCATCGCACAGTTTATGCTGTCCCAGAGCGGCATCCCTGCCAGCCACAGAAGTCCGACACCAGCTGCGGTCAGTGCAAGATAGACCCGCCAGATCGTGCGGATGGTGTCCCTGATCCGGGGGGTGATCTTTGTGTCCCTGCCTTCGGCATGGTAGAGCGCATACATGTAAGTCCCATGTCTTGCAATGATCGATATCACGAGCACGATCACGCCAACGCCGCCGAGCCACTGCATAAAACTCCGCAGGAACTGCAGGGTGTGCGAAAGTTCTGAGGGGTGTGCGATCATGGTGAGACCGGTTCCGGTCCAGCCAGACATGCTCTCGAAGTACGCATCGAGAAATGGCATATTGGCGCCGAGCACAAAAGGAATCGCACAGAAGAGCGGTGCGATGAGCCAGCCCAGTGCTGCGATTGTCATGGCGTGTCTCGTCTCGAGCACGTCATCTGTTTTGAAGAGATACTTGAGGCATAACCCGATAATAATGGCGCCCGATGCCGGAATCAAGCATCCCGGTATCATGAAGTACTCTTTTGTTGTGATCGGGATTATGATCACTGCTAACAGAACACCTCCTATAACTAGTAGGAGGTCGCCGATGTTGCGGCACAGGATTGCGGTGTCTCTGAATGGCATATACCGAATCTCCGGATTGGTTTTTGATTGTATCGAGACTTCTTATTACTTTCCGGTTGCACAGACACGCCTTTAATCTGTGTAATCTATGGACGATCTGGCTTTTAGCCACTTATTAACGCAGATCACGCTGACTGAAACCTTCTTTCGGATTAGAATTTGTGCGTGTAGCATTATTCCGCTCGTCAATGATAGCGGGGATGAATTGAGCGAGATAGCACGATTCATCGCAGAGGTTGGCGTCGAGATTCCATGGCATATCAGCCAGTTCTATCCGCAGTACAAGTTTCTTGATGCGCCTCCGACCCCGATTGCGACTCTGCACAGGCAAGGGAGATCGGGATCGAGGAGGGGCTCAGATACGTATATGAAGAAAATGTTCCCGTGAAGGGGGATGAGAATACGTACTGCTATCAGTGCAGAGAACTCCTGATCGAACGGTTCGGGTTCAACACCATCGAGAATTGAATTGAGGGCAGGAAATGCTTCAATTGCGGGGCAGAGATCGATGGGGTCTTCTGAATTATTCAGAACTTCGATATCTTCTCGATGTGCACATAAAATACGAGGGCACAATTCCCGCAGAGTCTGATGCTGACCGGTTCATTCCTTGTTAATCCGATCTCCAGACTTTTCTCTCCCAGTTCGACAGTATCAGACCCGCATCTTGGACATGTAGTCTCCATATCAATCACCTGAAAATGATCTCTTCGGCGATGCTTTAAACTATCGGTTACCAAAATAGAGACAAGAATGTACAGAAGAATTCTGGTTGCGATAGATGGCAGTTTCCATGCAGAAGCGGCAGCAAGGTATGCCATCCATCTGGCAGGGGCATGCGATGCAGAACTCTACGTGGTTTATGTGGGTGGATCTCTTGCAGGCAGGGATTCACTTGACCGACTGGTCTGGCATGCAGAATCGGAGGCTATTGTCGTGCACGCCGTTGTTGAGACAGGAGCTATCGTCTCTGTGATCGAGTCCATCGTCAGAAAGGAGGATATCGATCTTGCTGTTGCATCAACCATGTATCTTTCAACAAAGACGGTAACAATGGATCTTATGACGGCGCTTCCGTGCTCAGTACTTGCGATAAGGGTTGCACATCTCGGAAAGATGACATATCTCAAGAAAATTCTTGTTCCTGTGATGGGGGGCGCATGGGCTGATGAGCGCGCATATTTAACCGCTAAACTTGCTAACGTTTTCGATGGGGCTGTTACAGTTTTGCATGTGCAGACGATCTCGCGCTCCGGATTTATGGGACTTACCCATGAGAAAAAGGACATCACACGTGCGCATGCGAAGAGATTGGTAAAGGATTTCGTGGAAGCACTCTCATCGCACGATGTAACCGTCGAAACAAAAGCAGCCATTGAGAGGGATGCGACCAGCGCGATCATAACAGAGGCTGCATCCGGCAATCACGATCTTATCCTCATAGGGGCGACCAGGAGAGATTTTTTCAGACAGGCTATCCGGGGAAATCCCGTCAAAAGAATTCTTAGAAAGGCTCCATGTGACGTCGTTGTGTGGCGCCCCGCCCTATGAAGTGATCTCATGCGCATCAATACGTTATCAACCGATCAGGTCTATGCGGCGATCGGCACATCTGCAGACGGAATCGATTCTCATGAAGCGGATGCGCGGATACGCCAGTTTGGGTATAACGAGATCAGAAAAGTCAGAAAAACCCCTCTGATATATCGATTCCTCTCTCAGTTCACTCACTTCTTTGCGGTGATGCTATGGGTTGCTGCCGGGCTCGCATTTCTTGGAGAGTATCTCGAGCCAGGGCAGGGGATGTTTCATCTCGGATCGTTTATCATAGCGGTCATCTTTGTCAATGCGGTCTTCACGTTCGTGCAGGAATATCGTGCAGAACGTGCCGCAGAAGCACTCGCAAAACTGCTTCCGAGTTTTGTCTCGGCGATACGATCAGGAAGTGTTACGAAGGTCAATTCAAGGGATATCGTGCCGGGCGATCTCATAATACTCTCGGAGGGGGATAAGATCCCTGCCGATGCGCGTGTCATTGAACAGTACGGACTCCGGGTGAACAATGCGCCTCTTACCGGTGAGTCAAAATCGGTGAAACGGACCGCTGACCCCGCGTTTGAGGATGAGTTCGTTGAGAACCCCAACCTCGTCTTCGGCGGAACCGGAGTTGCAGCAGGATCCGGAAAGGCGGTCGTCTTTGCGACCGGTGCCAGCACCGAGTTCGGAAAGATCGCTCAATTGACACAGACCGTTCTACCGGAACCAACGCCGCTGCAGAGAGAGATTCACAAGGTGACGGATCATCGCATTGATAGCGGTGATCATGGGGATCTGTTTCTTCATTCTCGGTGGTATGGTGGGGACTCCATTCTGGGTGAGATTCAGTTTTGCGATCGGGATCATCGTTGCCAATGTTCCAGAGGGGTTGCTTCCAACAGTCACGCTCTCGCTTGCGATGGGCAGCCAGCGGATGGCAAAAAGGAATGCGCTTATCAAAAACCTGAATTCGGTTGAGACGCTCGGATGCACCACTGTCATCTGCACCGACAAGACGGGGACGCTAACCCAGAACAAGATGACTGTTCAGAAGATATATACCAATCATAAGGTATTTGCGGTCAGCGGAACGGGATACGAGCCGAAAGGCGACTTTTACCTGGATGAAAGGATGCTTATGGAAGAGGGGACTGCGCAACTGAACCCCATACTGACGGCATCTGTTCTCTGCAATGAAGCCACGCTCCAGAGGGACGGGGATGGATGGGATATCACGGGCGATCCAACAGAAGGGGCACTTCTGGTGGCTGCGCAGAAGGCATTTGATATAGGATCGAAAAGAGATGAAAATCCCCGTGTTTCTGTCATTCCTTTTGACTCTGACCGGAAGAGGATGACCGTTGTAACCGAATCAGACAAGAAGAGAACCGCATGGGTCAAAGGAGCACTCGACAGTCTGCTGCCGCGCTGTGATCGCATACTGATGGATGGTGAGGTTATCGAGCTAACCGATGATCTGCGCACAGAGATTCTGAAGAAGAGCGAGTCGTTTGCACGCGAGGCTCAGAGGGTACTTGCATTCGCACACAGGGATGCCGGATCTGGGGAATATTCGGCTGAGAATACGGAAAAAGATCTTATATTTCTCGGGCTTATCGGTATGATCGATCCGCCACGTCCAGAGGTCTTTGATGCGGTGAAAAAATGTAAGGATGCAGGGGTTACGATCATCATGATAACCGGCGATGACAGCAC
>DAWR01000165.1:0-6753 GCA_002506015.1 Candidatus Methanogasteraceae archaeon UBA261
ACATGAAATAGCGAAGAGCCTTAACGCTCAGAGCTTTTGTGATTTATTGTGGTGCATTTCGCGCCTTGATAGTAGAGTCCCAATCACCCTTGTTTTGGACAATGCCAGATATCAGAAGTGTAAACTTGTTTGGGAGTTAGCAGAATCCCTTGATATCGAATTACTTTACATTCCCCCGTATTCACCCAATTTAAATCTTATTGAACGATTACGGAAATTCGTTAAGAAACAGTGCTTGTATTCGAAATATTATTCCGGGTTTAAGGATTTCAAAAACGCTATCATCAACTGCCTGAACCAGACGGACACCACCTACAAAGAAGAACTTGACTCTTTGCTCACATCACGGTTTCAGAGGTTCGAAAAAGCGCAAGTTGCGGCGGTGTGAAGTATAGCTAAACACGTACGACGACGGAATATGGAAGATGGAATCAACGTTAAGTACACCGCTGCCGATATGTTGAACGGAAGAGACCATGCCAGTAATATCCAGCAAAGTCAGAGCAGAGACATTAATTGAGGCATTGCCCTATATTCAGGAGTTTGCGGATTCGATCATGGTGATCAAGATCGGTGGCAACGCGATCGTCGATCCAACGATCCTTGACGACATCGTCCGCGACATAATCCTCATGCAGCACATTGGAATCCACCCGGTTCTTGTGCACGGCGGAGGTCCTGAGATATCGGAGAAGATGGAACGTCTCGGCAAGAAGCCGGAATTCGCAGGGGGCTTGCGCATAACCGACGATGAGACCCTTGAAATCACGCGCATGGTGCTTGTTGGAAACGTTAACACGAGGATCGTCTCGCTCATCGGAAAATACGGCGGCAAAGGCATCGGGCTCTCTGGAAAGGATGGAAAGCTGATTCTCGCTCACAAGAAAGCGCCCGTGACCATTGATGGCGCCGAAGACGAGATCGATCTGGGCTGGGTCGGCGAGACCGAGATCATCAATCCGGAGATTGTCATGATCACCTCGGGACGCGGATACATCCCGGTGATTGCGCCGATCGCCGTTGATCTTGCTGGAAACAGCCTGAATTTAAATGCCGATACCGTGTCAGGCGACATTGCCGCAGCCCTCCACGCAAAGAAGCTGATCCTCCTAACCGACGTGCCGGGTGTGCTCTCTGACCCGTCTGATGAAGATACGCGCATATCGCACATATCTGCACCAGAGGTAGACGACCTGATCGAGAAGGGCATTGCCAGAGGCGGGATGATTCCGAAACTCCATGCAGGCGCCTGCGCGATCTGCGGCGGCACTGAGAAGGTGCACATAATCGACGGCAGCAAGCCGCATTCGCTATTGCTTGAACTGCTCACCGATGAGGGGATCGGGACGATGATGGAGTGAACGCTCATCGATAACTATTTGCTATTATTTCACAGTTTTTAATGATAAACCGGTAGGTTTATATGGCATAACACTGTTTTGTTTCCATCAACTGTTGCGGCTGTAACCTGCCGTACTTCAGAAACAAGCACGGAGACGATTGATGATGGATAAGAAAACCCCCAAAAAAGAGGGACAAGCAATCACCCCCACCATAGTCACTGGCATCCTCCTACTGATCGCGATCACATTGTCGCTGGCGACGGTTGCCGGGTCGATGACATACAGCGCGAACGGTGACATGCACCTGGTGGTGGCAAGTGCAGAGCGAATAAACACAACGACGATCGAATTCACGTTTATGGGAGGACCTGATACAAGTTCTGTGCGACATCTGAACGCAACCATAGACGGAACCAATGTTCCGGATACGCCGGCAGGATATGAACTCATTGCCGGCTCGGTCTGGTCATACACAGACGATGGGCTCGCCAACCGGTGCCATGTGCTCGTTGTTGCGACATTCGATGACGACTACTCTCAGGTCGTTCTTGACACTCATGCGTGAATGATCTGGCATATTTTGATTCTGATGGGTTCTGTGGTTTTTTCAAAATATGCCGAAATGTTGCAGATGACACTCTCTGAAAATCAATTGAATTTGCCACCGCTGATGGCTGTTGAGGAACTCAAGAGTTTCGAGACCGTGTGCAACCATCTGCGTGGCTCTGCGCACTTTGCGGTATGCAAGAGTGCATGCTCAAATAACTCGTGGAAATCTGTGTAATCTTGTGTTAGCTGAACACATACACCCCGATTAATCTTCTTTGCTATAACCCGTATTCCTGCCCGGAAGAAATTGAAAAGCCAGCCCCGCCAAAACGTTAATTAACATTGACGCGTAATATGAACAATATGATAAAGGGGTGGTGAATTATATGAGGTATCTGTATCAAGATTCGATAGAAGTTCCTGTGCAGCGCAATTTCGTACAGGACATGCGTGGTATCCTGGAAGTGAGCGAGAAGGTATGTCCGCTGGAGAGCACGGTCATATCTGCCAAGAAGAAGATCGAAGAGAGTAAAAGTGAGAGAGACGAGAAGATTTCCAGAATGAAACTGTTTGAAAGCGATTTTAAGTCACAATTAAGTGACATTGCCAAAAACGATTTCATGAAAACTGTTGAAATCTGCAAAAAATCTCTTACAGACCTTTGCGCTTCATGCGTGCGCGAGCAGATCGCAAAGATCGAGTCGGAGTATAACACAGTCCATGACGATCTCTCCGGGCAGGTCGATCGCGATTCAAAGCAGATCCACAAGCTCTTCGAGGAGTTTCTCGGGTCCGGTGTCTACAGCACCACGCGCAGGTATACGTTGAGTTCCATGGATAAGGACGCGCTGCACGGTGAATTTACAGCGGATGTGAACAACGACGTATCATTCACATACAAGCTCTGGTTCAAAGACCCCATCTCGGTAAAAGAGCTCGTTGGTTCGTTCTTCGTACCGACGTGGGGGGAGACCGGGATATTTCACAAGGAGAACGTTGTGAAGATGCTGGACATCTCGAATCACCGTCTGGTAGGTGTTGAATGCACAGATAAGTATGTGAACACAACCTTTGAGAGTAAAAAGGGTGAAGAGAAGGTAAGCATCAACATGAAACGTGATTCCGAGGACTATTCGATATTGTACTGCTCAACAGAGGTTGTTGACATAACAAAGGACAAAGCGATATCGGAGAAGATTAGTGGCGCAGATGTTGTCAATCTCATGCGCAAAGTCGTAGGTTACGTGGAAGATTGCGAAAACTATGTGGCATCTGACCTAGAGGCGCTGACATTCGGCGGTTGCGGCGTGGTTGAGGATTCGTTGTCGTTAGACGCTCTGGAGGTCATATTCGGGGAATATGGCAGGCTCACACGCGAATGCATGGAACACAGCGTGGCAAAGAACGAGCTCATCATAAAGATCGAGTCGGACGACCGATCACGAACCGAGCAATACATCTCGCTTTCAGAGATTAAGACCGCATTATCCCAATTCGAGGACTCGGGTGCGGCGCTCGCGGATGCGTTTGGATTGAGTGCGCTGGAGACTGTGGGTTAGAAACCGCATTTGGAGCCTGCGGCAACCAACAGCAAAACTATTAATCCAATAGGTCACAGGGATCTTGATGTTGCGTATAGCATTGCCAAAAGGAAGCCTCGAGGAACAGACGGTTCTTCTGTTCAAACAGGCTGATCTCCCGATCAAAAGGACGGAACGAGAGTACAATCCAAAGATCAATGATCCAAGGATCGGGAAAGTAAAAATACTCCGCCCGCAGGAGATTCCCGGGTATGTGGCAGATGGGTACTTCGATTTAGGCATATCAGGGCATGACTGGGTGATTGAGTCCAATGCGGATGTTGTTGAGATCGCAGACCTGCCGTACAGCAAGCAGGGTTCCGGAATCGTCAAGATCGTGATCGCGGTGCCGGACGATCAGGGGATCGAATCGGCTTCCGAGATTGCGCCGCACAGCAGGGTCACAACCGAGTATCCAAACATCACCAGAGATTACTTCGAGAAACTCGGGATTCCTGTGGAGCTTCACTTTTCTTACGGTGCCACCGAGGCGAAGGTTCCTGATTTAATGGATGTCGTGGTCGATTTGACCGAGACCGGCTCAACGCTCAGGAAGAATAACTTGAAGATAATCGACGTGATGCTTGAATCGGTTACGAAGCTTGTCGTAAACAGAGATAGCTGGGAGGACCCTGATAAGCGAAAGGAGATTACAGAGATCAGAACGCTGCTTCTTTCAGTTATTGAGGCTCGTGGCAAGGTGCTTCTGGACATGAATGTGCCAGCAGACAAACTCGACGACCTGATCGCTGCGCTGCCTGCGATGAAGACGCCGACCGTCTCCAAGCTGTACAACTCCGAATATTATGCAATCGAGACCGTGGTTGAGAAGGGCAGTGTGAACATTCTGATCCCTGAATTGAAGCATCTCGGCGCAGAGGATATCCTGGAGCTTGATATATCGAAGATTGTGCACTGAGCGTACATGCGCAGGTAACTTGTGGTGTTATTGCGGATATCCACACACCATTGAGTAAGTGCCACTGGGAAATCTTTCCACCGTTTCTCTTTTTGTGGGCGATCCATTAGCCGGCACAATTGAGTACTGCAGAAATTCAAAAGATTTATTAAGAATATGGAACATATATTGTTACATCCATGATTCCAGAGGAGATTAGGGGGTTCCTGTCTCAGGAGGGGGGCAGTTCACTGATCGTGCAGGGCAGTCCCGGCACCGGCAAGACGATTCTGGCGCTCGAACTGATGGACACGTTTCTCGATTGCAACCCCATATACATGACCACCAGATCGACGGCAGAAGCGGCATACCGATTATTCCCGCGGCTGTGGCGGATGCACGATGACGTTGATGTCATCGAGACTAAGAGCGTGTTCTGGGACAAATTCTTCAAGAAAACCGATGACAAGACATTGCGTGTCGAAAAGGAGGCTTTTGAGGTGTACGGGATGCTTGACGACCCCGGTAAAACCGATCTGTCTGAATTCGACCAGATATGTGACCGGGTCGACGAGTTTCTGCCCGATGCGTCGCTGCTCGTGCTGGACAGCCTCGAAGGCTTGTGCGACAAATACAAGGTGGGCGAGAAGTTCTTGATCGATCTTGTCACCAGATGTCTGATTGAACCCGCGCACACCAAGGTCATAATCGTGCTTGAGAAGGTGAGCAGCACGGAACTCGGCTATCTTTCTGACGGCGTAGTTACACTGCAACGGAAGGATATCGGCGGCAGGCGTATGAGGCTCATATCCATAGATAAGTTGCGTGGCATCAGCATACCCCAGCCAAACTATCTGTTCACGCTGGATACGGGCAGATTTCGGAGTTTCGATACGTTCAAGGTCGCACATCCCGCAGAGTACATACCTTATGAATCGATTCCAAACACCAAAACACACTACTCAACCGGAAATCGAGATATGGACGAAATATTGGGGGGGTATCAGGTCGGAAGCTACGTCCTGCTGGAAACCGGCGCGAATGTCGATAATTTCTTTTATGTGCTGCCGATGTTGACCGCTGCGAACGTGGTTGGGCAGGGCGGTTGTGCGGTTGTGCTCTCAATCGGCGGCGCAGGTCCGAGCGAGATTAAGAACTACGTCTTTGAGTATGGACTGAGCGACAAACTGGACTCACTCAAAGTGGTGACCGAAAAGAATCCTGAAGAGCCTGTGACCGAGGATTTCGTTGCTGCTTATGATCGGGGGCGCTTCGCAGACCATTTCAACATACTGGACCGAGAGATGCAGAGCATGCATACGGAGCACGGAGGGGGCGCTATGAAGATTGTGGATTACGGGATTCTCGAGACGATACTCGACCAGAATATCCTCAAAAAATCGATCATCTCAGAGAAACAGTACACATCCGCAAACAAAATCCTGACGATTGCGATGTGTAAACACAGCACTGCCCCTGAGATCAAGAGAACACTTGCAGACGTCTCCGACGTCCATCTGAAACTCAATAAGTGCAATAACACGATGATTCTCTATGGCGAGAAGCCGACGACCGGCATATACGTGATTGAGCCCGATGTCGTGCGCGGCTACAGGGATGTGAAGCTGACACCGATGCGGTGAGTCACTCCCGCCTGCGGTAGCCCCAGTAGATCACCGCCGCAAGCAGGATCACCATGAAGAGCCCGATCATCGGAGCACCTGAGAATGAGACATTGGTCATGAACTTCTCTTGTGTCTCAACCTCCATCTCAGTTCCCTCGACGTAGTCAGACGGCTCGGAAAGACTTGCCTTGCCCTCTGGCTGGTTTGCATCCGTGCCAACCCCGCCCTCGGTTATGGTCTCGTTTGTCCTGGAGCTGGAGCTGTATTCACTCTGATCCTCTTGATCCTCCCATTCGGGCGGATATGTGCCTGTGCTGCTGCCCCCTCCCGAATTGCCTGATTGTCCCGCTGCATCCTGCACCATCGTAACAGCATCCATAATCTCCCGATATTTCGCAGCATTCTCATCCGAGACAATACCGGGCATTGACATTATGCCTGACACGAATTCGTCGAGAAGCGGGTTTCCGCAGGTGTGGTGGCAGCAGGTGACGCCATTCTCGACAATGGACTCGACATACTCAGAGACCAGCGTCTCCAGGACATCATCCGATGGGTTCCAGTAGCCCTTGCGAACCATCTCAAGCATTCTGCCGGTCATCGACTGGTATGCATACGGATTATTCGCATCAAAGAAGTCACTCATCCCGAGATCGTAGATGTCGGTTACGTAGATATCGTACGCCTGCTGCCACATACTATCTGTGACCAGATCCGGCATCGTGTAGTCCCACATCCCGAGATGTTCCATGAATTTC
>DAWR01000165.1:6790-9037 GCA_002506015.1 Candidatus Methanogasteraceae archaeon UBA261
GTCGGGTTGGCATATCTGGCATAGATCTCCTGCGTGAAACGCTCCTCAAGCGAGTCTACGACGACACTCTCTGTGTCGCGGTTGTCAGTTATGTACGCGCCGGGGGTCTCGCCTGTCAGGTATCTGATCGCACATGCGGACCCGCCCACATACTGGACGACGTCGTCATTGTCCAGCAACCCGTAGAGGTTTGAGTTCATGTTGTGCACGATAGAATCGACATCAGCCAGATTGATCTCGAAGATGTCGATTCCCGGAACGCCCCAGACGCCGTCTCCATAGATGTAGTTCATCCGCTCGATGAAGAGCTCTCCGATGGTTGAATCGTTTGTCCACGTACCGCTTGCGCTGAGCGCGGAGTCGAGATTGGGGCCATAAGTTCCGGGCGCTTCAAGGAAGATTCTGGACATCGAGAAGTATCGTGCCTCAGAATCCGTGTAATTAGTATTGTTCACAAGCCAGCGGTAGATCGCCTCTGAGTTTTCCTGGATATAATTCGGGTACGCAGTCCCGTCCGGATATGTATCGTTCGCTGTTGCCGCAAGCCTGATTGCCCTGTCGATGAATTTCAGCGATTTTGGAGAGAAGTCCCGCTCAAGCCCGGACGGCACAACAACGACATCGATTCTCGGGCGCTTGAGCTCACTCACCGGTATCAACTCGACATCGATTACCTTGTCGTACTCATCCCTCAGAGGCTTTGCGCCGACGAGGCGGAGTATCTCACTCTCAACAACGCCGCCGTCTGTTGTGCACCATGCCCAGAGGATGATCTCAAGTTTTCTCGGATACGCGTCGTTGTGATCCAGCCGGTATCGCTCAACCAGTCTCTCTGCCATCTCTGTGCCGGTCTTGTATGCCGCCGCCGTCGGTATCCTGTCCGGGTTCAGTGAGTGGAAGTTTCTTCCTGTCGGGAGCGCATCAGGGTCTCTGATTGGATCATCGGCAGAGGACGGCGGGATGTAGCTGCCATTCAAGCCGGCAAGCGTCCGCGGAACCTCAATATCGCACGCTGTGATATTATCTTTGAAGCGGATTGCGCGCTCGAGTAAGGCCGTGATGTCTTCGCTGACGTCAGAATCGTTCACACCAAATACAGTCGTCTGCGCCTCCGCAGGCGTTGTGCCGTTAATCAGAACGAGTTTGAGCAGTTCTTTCGTACAGTTGTCCAGTCTCGATTCGTTTGCAACCTGTGTCGGGTCCGGATATCCGGAGTACCCGATCATCGCTGCAACCTCCCTGCGGTAGACGTCCCTTAACATCGAACCCACCATCAGAACCATCGGGTTGCCTGTTGGTGGATCGCCGAAGGTGTGCAGCCCGTAAGGGATATTTGACATCTTGATATCGTAGAGGTAGTCGGCAATTTCGTCTGTGAACTCGCAAAACAAGGTCTCATTCTCCACAATCTCTGATGATTCGGTCAGGTTGACCTTGAGCGCATTCTCAAGATGCAGTTCATGGTACAGCGAGATGATCTGCGCTTTATACTCGTCCGCAACAGTGGTATTCTCATGAGCCAGCTTGTAATCCGAGATCGTCTGGAGAAGATTGGTCAGATTCCCGTACAGCCCTGATGCGATGATCGGTGGCGTCAGATGCGTGATCATGGTCGCACTGCCCCGCCTCTTTGCCTGCGTGCCCTCTGCGATGTTGTCAACGATGTAGGGATAGATCACAGGCATGTCCTGAATCAGGATTGCGGGCCAGCAGTCCCTCTGTGATAATCCGGATTCCTTGCCTGGAAGCCACTCCTGAGTTCCGTGCTTTCCGAAGTGGATGATCGCATCAGCACCGAACCCGCCGGACTTTCGCTCCTGTTTGAGCCAGAGATAGAACGCAATATACTGGTGGTGCGGCGGAACATCCCTGTTGTGGTACAGGACGGTGTTGTTCTGAAGCCAGCCTCTTGTCGGCTGGGGTGTCAAGATCACGTTTCCAAATGAGAGCTTCGGGAAGACAAAGTACTCGCCGGTATCATTCTTCCACGTCATGATCTCCCCCGGAGGTTCTCCCCACCGCTCAACAACCTCGTCCTGCCGCGGCTGTTCGAGTTCGCCGAACCATTCGATGTACGAATCAACGGAAACCAGGGTTGCGTTGCCAGCAGCAACCATCTTATTGAGTTCCCCTGGCGCCCACGTCCCGACGTTCGTGCCCTCGTGCATCATCAGATCGATCAGTGCTTTTTCATCAGGTATCTCCCCGGTTACGTTGTATCCTGCGTCTTTCATCTCATCTACGATG
>DAWR01000103.1:0-1158 GCA_002506015.1 Candidatus Methanogasteraceae archaeon UBA261
ACCTTATGTCACTTGCCGCGCCTTACTGCAAATTCGCCTAATCGCACACAATCACTCAATTAAGACCACATCGACCTCGTCGCCGCAATCGATCCCTTCTAGTTCCTCATTGATTATGACAAAGCCGTCTGATCGCGTAACAGAACTCATGATGCCTGCTCCGGAGGTTGCGACCGGGTGAGCTACATCGCCGTCCACTGAAACTCGTGTGTATGTACGATACCCGATCTTTGATGCGATCTTTGCGCCGAGGCGTGCGTGCACGATTCGATCGGGCTTTTCAGGCATGCGTCCCAGTTTCCGGACGATCGGCAGTCCGAACTCAAGGAGTGCGATAAGGCATGCGACCGGATAGCCCGGAAGCGATAGAACGGGCGTATCGCTGACGATCCCAAGTGCTGTGGGCTTTCCCGGGCTCAATCCAACGCCATGCACCAGCAGATCGCCTATGGTGTCGATCACATCGGGCACATAGTCCCTTGCCCCGACCGATGTTCCGCCGCAGAGGATGACCGCATCGCAGCCCTCATCGACGGACGCGGCAATCTCTGTTCCGATCAGATCAAAATCGTCGATCACAATCCCTCTGTGGTCAGGGATTCCGCCCCACTGTTTGATATGTGTGCTGACCATAAGCCCGTTCGTCTCCCTGATCATGCCCTCCGCAATCTTACCGGATCGTGGCGCAAGCTCTGACCCTGTCGGGATGATCGCAACCTTCGGGCTTGCGAATACTTCTACGTCCATGATTCCGAGCATAGCGAGCATAGCAACATCGCACGCCCGGATCTGGTGGCTCGTCCTGAATGCCACATCGCCACGGGAGACGTCCTCCCCGATCTGGCTTACGTTTCTGCCGGGGTGCAGCGCAGCGCGGATCTCAACGATTGCACCCTCACCCGCATCCCCGCCAACGCTCATGCCCCCGCCAGTGACCGTATCCTCTATCATGACCACCGCATCCATCTCACCGGGCACGGGCGAACCCGTGTGCACGCGTACACAATCGACGCCCTCGCGCATGAGCACCGGATTCGACTGCGATGCGCCGGTTGTCTCGTCCGCACGAACCGCATACCCGTCCATCGCGGAGCGTCTGTGATTGGGAACGTTGATATCTGACACGATATCTTCTGCAAGAATTCTCTGGCTTGCGCT
>DAWR01000103.1:1229-7522 GCA_002506015.1 Candidatus Methanogasteraceae archaeon UBA261
TCTTGCAAGATCGACACGGGTTCGCTTCTTAAATACCATGGTATTAAACCGGTTCTGCCAGATAGAAAAACTTAACCATCCCCAAACCGAAGGGCGAACATGCAATTCAGCGAATGGGAACCGCTGTATCTACAAATCCTGGCTGACTTCGGCTTCGACCGATCCGAAGACGAGCGTAGTGCACGCATCCTCTCCGACCTGCTTGATCGTGATGGGGCAGTCACGCTCTCGAACCTGCGTGAGATCGTGTCCGGGCGCGATGTTGCCGTATGCGGGAATGCACCGTCGCTTGGAGCAGAGATACGATCGATCGGAGAGAACCGAGTCATAATCGCTGCAGACGGCGCAACAACCGTTCTCTCAAAGAACGGGATGATTCCGGATCTTATTGTTACTGATCTGGATGGAGTAATCGATGATATCATCTCTGCGAGCAAGAGGGGGTCGTTTGTGGTGGTGCATGCGCACGGCGACAATATCCCTGCCGTTCGGTCGGTTGTGCCGATGTTTGAGAGCAGACGCGTGCTTGGAACGACCCAGTCAGAGCCGTTTGGGAATATTCACAACTTTGGCGGGTTTTCGGACGGGGATCGGTGTGTCTTTCTGGCGGATACTCTTCATGCAGCAAGTGTTGCGCTTTTTGGGTTTGATTATGACGATCCTCATGTGAACGATGTTAAAAGGAAGAAATTGATCTGGGCAAAGCGATTGATCGAGGAATATCGATGATTGCAGGTCATTCGGTATCAAAAGGAGTTGCTGTCGGAGAAGTTCTGATTTCTGATACGCCGATATCGTTTCTTGGAGGAATCGATCCGGAAACCGGGGTGATCATAGAAAAGAATCATCCCAAGGAGGGTGTTTCGATTGCGGACTGTGTATTTCTTTTCCCCAATGGGAAGGGTTCCACTGTCGGATCGTATGTGATTTACAGCCTCAAAAAGAAGAATGTGGCGCCGTGCGCCATGGTCAACATTTCCGCAGAGACGATCGTCGCTGTCGGGGCGATAATATCAGATATTCCGCTTGTTGACCGGCTGGAGCAGGATCCGTTCGCGATTCTTCGCGACGGCGATATAGTCGAGGTAAACGGAACAGCGGGGTGTGTGCGCGTGATTACAGAAACTCGACATCGTCATCGATCGGAACAGTCATGACCGTCCCATCGTAGGCATCAATCATCACGCTGTGCTTTGCTCCCGTGATCGCCCAGACCGGCAGATACGTAAGCTCAATATCGAGATCGATATCCTCCAGTCGCGGTTCTATGGCTACGTTCTCGGTTATGATGGCATCGCCGGACGTACTGGAGAATGCCATAATTTTTCTGTTGTTTGCAATCGCACTGCCCAGTATCCGCTCTTTGGCTTCGTTTTTCGTCAGTATCGCACGTCTTATCTCATAATTCTGGCAGGGCACAGAAAGCTGATCGCACACCTCTCGTATATGGTCATGCTCCGTTTTATTCAGGGCGTTGATTGCGCCCGAATCCTCGGAGGATATACGCACCATCTTTGTTTTGCACTGATGATTTCCATCGATTCTGTATCTGTAGTTCCAGAACGGCACAAATTCAATGGCGATCTCGGTTATGCCACTGACAAGACCTTTTGCCGTCGCCATAGCCTGCTGTTCATCCACGCGCAGGGGGGCAGATCGAAGCGCAATTGTTTCGTGTGAGTCCCTGTCACCCCTACGATTCCCGCCCTCGTCCCCGAAATTCGCAGCAATCTCGCGGATGTAGGATGCCGGGAGATCAGGATCCATCGGTACTGGTGGTGCTACTGGTGCTACCGGCATATCTGGCGCGCCAGCTCCGGTCACAGCCTCATCCCCGTCGCCGAGACTTCCCAGGAGCTCATAGCGCACGCCCTCTGCCTCTGCGAGAATCGACTTTCCGATGACACTCTCAAGTTCAGCCCGATCCCATGTCCGGATGTCATACTGCTCCGCGAAGAACGTCATCCACTCGGTTATTCTATCCGATACGAAGAGTGCGCAGTCAGACCCCTGCGCTACCTGCGATATCTTTGCAAAATGACGCATATCTTCCTCTGTTATCCCGTACTGGATGTATGTTCTCTGTCCGTCCTTTTCCACGACCAGATCAGCCTCCTGATGACTGGTCTGTGAATACACGTCATATCCCTGAGACTTTAGAATATTCACGAGTATATTTAGCAGGATCTTCTTATTCATGAATCCACATCCCTACATCATGAGCAGTTCGCGCAAGCGTTCGTCATCCAGCGCATTCGGTATCGCTGATTCTTCGCAATCCATAATCGCGGTTGCAAGCTTGCGATACACGCCCGCAATCTCGGAATCAGGAGCCTTTTCGATCACAGAGAAACCATCTCGCTCGCAGTCCTGCACAACATTATCCTTCGGGATGAATGCCACGAGTTTGCTCCCGATCTCCGATGCAAATTCGGTCAAAATCTCCTCTTCTCTCGGAACATTCCTTGAATTGCAGATCACTCCGCTCAATGGCATATTCAGTTTCTCAAGCCCTTTGCAAATGTTGTTTGCAGCATAAACCGGCATGTATTCACCGGACGAGAGAATGTACGCCTCGCTAACGAGTCCTTTCTGAATCGGTGCCGAAAAGCCGCCACACACAATATCCCCTGGCACGTCATAAATCACAAGATCACTCTCTGTAATCGCGGTTGTAATCTTCTGGAGCGCTGTTACTGCAACGATGATCCCTCTGCCTGCACAGCCAACTCCTGGCTCGGGACCGCCGACCTCGACACATTTCACACCCTTGTAACCTTCATAAACAACATTATCTTCACAGAGCTCGACTTTATTCCGGAGCAAATCCATTACCGTCGGAATTCTCTCCCCTTTGAGCAGTGTGATCGAGGAATCGCTCTTTGGGTCACATCCAATGATGCTCACCGAGTATCCACAATCGGCACACGCCGCTGCGACATTCGAGGCGGTGCTGGACTTGCCGATCCCGCCTTTCCCATAGATAGCTATTCTTCTTGCCCGGAACATGCATTCTCAAGCGCCATTGTGTACTCTTGATACGTTGCAATCAGTTCAGTTGTTTTGTCCACAAAAGTATGGATATTTTCGTAAAAAGATGAGATATATTCATCGATATCCTTGTAATCTTCTTCTTTTATGTTAGATATCGAGTTGGACACCTCAGAAAACTCTTTTTCGCAAACATCCACAGCATCTCTAAGTTCGGTTAGATCTACATCCATGTTTGATAATGGTGCTGCTATACTATTTAATCGTAATCGATTGGGACATGCAGATTCCGGCATCCATTGTCCTGTTCAGCTCAGCTCCGAAACCTCAACACCGCCACCATAGACCACTACCGCCATACCACCACTGTATAGCAGTAGGGTAGAAACGCCTTATCCAACATGGGTACGTGGATTGGTGCGCATACTGACACTATTGGCACCATAGAATTGTCGCCACAATCAGGCATGTCCGCGTGAACCGGCACGCATCCATAGATTTTTAATACAATGCGCTAATGTATGGAATTATGATCGCAGATGGCAAGACCGCAAGAAGAGGCACAGCAGCATTTGTAATTATAAGTCTACTTATTGCAGCATGCTTTACGCTCGGCTGCCTCGGGGGCGACAAACCACCTGAAGAAGCCCCCAAAACTTCGTCTGGTACATGGAAGCCACCGGAAATGGCGTACGTCAAATCGGTCGACACATCGCGACTGTTGTTAGGGGCACCATCCGATGCAGCCATAACAATCTTCAACAATGGAAAAGAGACCGTTATGGAAGAGAGGATCGTCATGACCGCAGTTGCCGTCAAGATGGACGACTGGAAGGTCAACATGGCTTTGAAGACGAAGTCCGATGAAGAGAAGACCGAAACGTACGAACTCGAATTCGATGAGCAGATCAAGAGTAAAGAATCCTGCGAACTTACTGCGAGGTTCAATTTGCCAGCAAAAATCGAAACAGATATCGGGAAGGTCTCAATCGCCGGGATATATCATGCAACAATTGAGGTATACGCGGACGATACATTGATAGGCACGAAGGAAATGGATTTACAATTAAGAGAATGAAGTGATGACATGGGCAAGAAGACAAAAGGACAGAAGAAGCTCCTCGCAAAGGCGCAGAATCAGAATCAGCGCGTTCCGGTCTGGGCGATCATGAAGACGAACAGAAAGGTCTCGACACATCCGAAGAGACGCCACTGGCGGCGGAACAGCATCAAGGATTGAGGATGGATTATTATGATGGAAAAGGAACAGATATACACGATACCACTGCGTTCTGTGAAGATGGTACCTAGATGGAAGAGGAGCAATCGAGCGATGCGGGAGGTTCGCACGTACCTCATGAAGCACATGAAGACTGACGAGGCGAGCGTCAAACTGGATCGAACAATCAACGAAGCGATCTGGAGGCGTGGTGGAGAGAAGCCACCGAGGCGCATTCGGGTGCGTGCCGTGCGATTCGAGGACGGCATTGTAGAAGCGGAGCTAGAGGCATAGAAGGGGAAGGGGTGACGGCACACTGAATCGAAGACTGACACTCAATGGCAGCACCGTGCTCGGTGTCTTTGCTACGGTGACCGAGGCAGTGGTGCTCATCGCGCCCGAGGTCTCCAAAGCCGCTGCAAGCAATCTTGAGGATGCGTTGCATCTCAAAACTGTGCGGACTTTGATTGCAGGTAGCACTGTTGTGGGCTCGCTCTCATGCGGAAACAGCAGCGGGTTCGTAGTCTCAAGGTATGCTCACAGAGGGGAACTTGAACGGCTGCGCGAGTTTGGCTCTGCGCAGGCGATTCCAGATCTCATGACCGCTACGGGAAACATCATCCTGGCAAACGACACCGCCGCAATCGTGCACCCGCTCCTCACTGATCGGGCGATCGATGTGATTGCGGAGACGCTCTCTGTGGATGTGCGCAGGGCAACCATCGCCGGGTTGGGTACAGTTGGCATGGCGGGGGTCGCAACCAACAAAGGCGTCCTGGTGCATCCAAAGGTAAGCGACAACGAAATAGCGATTCTTGAGGACACCTTCGGTCTTCCTGTCGATATCGGGACTGTCAACTTCGGATCGCCGCTGATCGGCGCGGGATTGCTTGCAAATTCTGCAGGATACATCGCGGGAACTGACACCACCGGACCTGAACTTGGCAGAATCGAGGACGCACTTGAGTATTTATGATTAATCAAACTACTGTTCGAGACTCGATGGATCTTGAAGCCATCGCATCAGAGCTCAAAAACTTCGAAGGTGTCACGCGAAAGAGGCAGATCGCAGGGATCGCAGACATCTTGAAGACTGTTCGATCCGAGTATGTGGACTGCATCGCGGACATCGGGGACGATGCGGCGATAATTGACATTGGTGGGGACGATGTAATCCTCTTTGCCGCGGATGGGATCTGGAGCAAGATGCTCACTGATCCGTGGTGGGCGGGATACGGAGCAGTCCTCGTGAACGTGAACGATATCTCTGCGATGGGTGGGCGCCCGATCGGCATGGTCAATGTGCTTGCAACCGATGACGAGGACACACTCGCCGAACTGGTTCGTGGGATCAGGGATGGCGTTGCAAAGTTCGGCGTCCCGATGGTTGGCGGACACCTGCATCCGGATACGCCGTACACATCGAGCTCGGTTGCCATAATCGGCATCGTAAAGAAGGATTCCGTGATAAGAAGCGACAGCGCACAGTCCGGGGACGCAATCGTTCTTGCTTACGATCTCAACGGAAAGGTCGGGAAGAATTCCATCTATTCATGGGACACAACGACGATGAAGACGCCTGCGAGCGTCCGCGAGAAGTACATGGTCATGCAAAAACTCGGAGAAAAACATCTTGTAACCGCTGGAAAGGATCTCAGCAACCCCGGAACGATCGGAACGATCGGTATGCTTCTTGAAACCAGCAAAAAAGGCGCGAGCATCAATTTAGCGGCGATACCACGTCCGGACGGGGTTGATTTTGTACACTGGCTCAAGATATACCCGGCGACCGGCTATGTGGTGACCACACAGAATCCGGAGGAATGCAAACGGGAGTTTGAGAATGTCGGGCTTGCTTCAGAGGTTGTTGGAACAATTAATGATGGGTCGCGGCTCGATATTTACGAAGGGGATTCTATAGCTACGGTTTTCGATTTTAAACGGGAGGTAATCACGGGAATTTGATAGATCTTGGCGGAATCAACCGGTGCTTCTTCTTTTCGCTTCCGCTGCTTGATGCGTGTGGTAGACTTGTTGCCAATTGGCGTTCACTTTCATCAAAAAGATTTAAATTAAATTAGAT
>DAWR01000103.1:7634-11854 GCA_002506015.1 Candidatus Methanogasteraceae archaeon UBA261
TATCAGCACGCTCCAAAACTATATCCAAGACGCCGCCACCGTCACTGTGTCGGTATCGCAATCGGCAAAACCGCCCTGCGCTTGCACAACACACTTGCATTGAGGTCTGGCAGCGTGAGCACATCGTTCTTTGCAAGCGTGTAATGGTTGCTGTCCGCACCCACAAAGGTTGGCAGGTCCTTGAGCACGCGAACCACGGTGTAATCACTCAGTTCACGATGCACCGGCTCAACTGGTTTAACAGGTTCAACACCCCTTTTGTCTGACTCGGACTCTGACGCTGACGCTGACCGGACATTCTCCACAGCCGGCTCCGTAACCACCTCCAAAACCGCCTCCTTGGCAGGTTGCACCTCTGAAACCGGGGCAGGTGGGCGTAACTCGCGTGCAAGCACCCCATCAATTGCAGACCAGCCCCGCCTCATAGAATCGAGCACCGACTGGTAGATATCGCGCTCGATCGGAGTCATCGCGTCGACGTAGTTTCTGGTGCCATCAATCTCCTCCATCAGATTGAGCGACGCGAGATTGACGATCTTTCCCACCCGAAATTTGAAGATGCGCTGCAGACGGTCATTTGCTGCATCGACCTCATCGGCAAGAAACTGGACTTCCCTGCCGGATGCTGTCTTCTGCTCCTCCTGAAGCCCACCAAGGTATGCGCGTACACTTTCATAAAAATCAGAATCGAGCTTTGTGAGTTTCGATTTTTGCTCCCTATTTAAGATATTGCGCAGTTCTTCGAAGTCCATGATGTCTATTTGCAGCAGGCATTATTCAATCTGGCGGAAAACGCCGAAACATATTTATAGGAATTTGATGTGTTTTACATAACATCTTATGATAATGTTGAGGAACCTACCATGAACAAAACTCAATTCTTCGCCGTGCTGATGCTAATGGTTCTTGGGCTGGTCATAGTCTCGATCATCGTCTTTGATTCGGATGCTTCAATCGAGATGCAAAAGTGTGGTGGCTGTCACAACGCTGAGTATACACAGGAGATGTCAGGGGCAGGTACATGGCCTCTCGTCTTCAATACGATCGTTCCCGAACACAGGGGCGAACGTGCTGTGCCATGCTCAGAGGGGTATTTGCGAGGCTGCACAGACTCCGACTGTCACACTTCAGTGCATGTGAGCGGGCAGTTGCACGAAGGCATGATATCCGCGGAATGTACGCGCTGCCATGCCACGCCAACTGCACCGATGTATTCCGAGTGCACAGTTTGCCATGCGAATTACCAGCATGCAAACACGGTGGAAGGCGATTGCAGGAGTTGCCATCCGGCACATTCCGCAGACACCAGCGCTGGCTGTGGCGACTGCCATGCTAGCGAATATACCGATCTAATGGACTCCGGAGGCAAGCATGCGGAAAAGGACACCAGTTACGATGCCCTACGCTACAAGCTGAGTCCGACAACATTCGACTACGAGGCACCCCTGATCGGGGATGGGTGCTATTCCTGCCATGTCGAGCATGCAGAATCCATGGACTGTCTGGAATGCCATGAAGTCGAGCATGGATATGAACTGGCTGACTGCAGGACATGCCACAACCCACATGCACCAAGAACGATCAAGTTCGGTGCGATTGTGACCAGTGAGCAGTGTATGCTGTGCCATGAGGACACCAAGCAGGAGTTTACCACACATCCGACCAGGCATGCAGAGCTGAACTGCACGGATTGTCACATCGAGCACACCGGATCAAGGGCATGTGTCGACTGCCATTCCGATGCGCACAAGGACATAGTCGTGGACACGGACTGCATGACCTGCCACACGAATGGGCATGCACCGATCTGAGTACTGAACAATAGCAAAGCAATTCCGCCGCAATCTCGGCGGGGTTATTTTTCTTTTTTTATGTGTTTAGCTGAGGCGAGAAAAACACAAGATTTCACGAGATTAACACAGAAATCTTGTGGTTCATGCCAGCAGTCACGAATACCACAATTACACGTCTGTGATTGCCACAATAGCCAGTGGTCCCCTCAACAATGTCTGTTTGGTCACAAGTCACAACTCGTGCATTCGCTCGACCGCTTCCTGTATCCGATCTGTGGAACTGGTCATCGAGAACCGCACATACCCTTCCCCGTATTCGCCGAATCCGACGCCAGGCGTTGCCACGATCCCGAGTTTATCAAGAAGCTCGTCCGCAAACGAGATCGAGGTGTAACCATCAGGCACCGGCGCCCACACGTAGAACGTTGCCTTTGGCGCGGCGGCATCTATTCCGAGCGCGTGCAAGCCACGGAGCAGCAAAGCCCTTCGTTCTGTGTACACCCTGCGCATATCCTCGATGCAATCCTGCGGACCGGTGAGTGCGGTTATGCCAGCCTCCTGCACAGCCTCGAATGCTCCGGAATCGATGTTCGTCTTGATCTTGCCGAGTCCTGAAATAATCTCCGCATTTCCGAGTGCAAAGCCAATTCTCCAGCCAGTCATGTTGTAGGTCTTTGATAGCGAGTGCATCTCGATTCCGACATCCATTGCACCCGGTGTCGAGAGGAGACTCGGCGCACGGTACCCGTCGAATGTCATCTCAGAGTATGGATTATCGTGCACTACGATGATGTCGTGCTCGTGCGCAAAATCGACGACCTCTCTGAAGAACGATGGATCAGCGACCGCTGCTGTCGGATTGTTCGGATAATTCAGAAAGATCAGTCTGGCACGACCTGCGACATCGTCAGGTATCGCATCCAGATCTGGCAGAAAGCCGTTTTCAGCGGAGAGCGGCATTATATATGGCACACCGCCTGCGAAGATCGTCCCGATTTTGTAGACCGGGTATGCAGGATCTGGCACGAGCGCTATGTCTCCCGGATTCAGGAACGCAAGCGGGATGTGTGCGAGACCTTCCTTGGACCCGATCAGCGCGAGCACCTCGGAGGCGGGGTCAAGCGAGACGTCAAATGTCTTTTTGTACCACCCGGATGCCGCCTCTCTGAACGAGAGCATGCCCGTGTATGAGGGATACCTGTGCCGCTCCGGGTTCTGTGCGGACCTGTGGAGCGCATCGATTATGTGTGAAGGCGTCGGCATGTCGGGGTCGCCGACTCCGAGATCGATTACGTCAACTCCATTCTTGATAGCGTTCTCCTTTGCCCGGTCAATAGCTGCGAAGAGGTATGGTGAAAGCGAGGTGATTCTGTCCGCATACATACAGAGGATGTGATTGTTGATTGCGTATAGTCTTTTGGATGTACTGCGAAAAATTAAGTACCGCCCAATTGCATATATGATCGTTAATCCACCACAACAGGAGGGAATAAGAGAAATGGCTTCAAATACCGAACAGATACGTCCGCAACTTCCGATACTCACGCAATCGCTCAAGGACGCGCCGATCGTTCAGAGGGGCGATTACCACTATTTTATCCACCCAATAACGGACGGCGTTCCGGAACTTGCGCCAGAACTGTTAACCGAGATTGCGGATCTCATAATCAAACTGATTGATGCCAGAACAGGTAGGATCGATAAAATTGTGACGATTGAGTCGATGGGAATTCCAATCGGAACAGCGCTTTCCATGAAAACGGGCATTCCACTTGTGATCATCCGCAAACGGAAGTACGAGCTTCCTGGAGAGATTGCCGTGCATCAGAGAACGGGATATTCGAAGGGAGAACTATACCTGAATGGAATCAACAAAGGAGACTGTGTTTTGATCGTGGACGATGTGATCAGCACGGGAGGCACGATGAAAGCGGTTATTCAGGCGCTAAAGCTCGCTGGCGCGGTGATATATGACACCATTGCTATAATCGAGCGCGGCGAGGGTGCATCAGACCTGCGTGCCGCTGGCAACAGTCTGAAGACGCTGGTCTCAGTGGACGTGGATTCAGAGGGTGTTGAGATTCAGAGGACGATTGCGTGAACGATGAAGGGTATGGTTCTCGTCTCTGAGATTGGCACATATCTACGATGCCCGAGACTGGTATACTTCCGCAGTCTGCACAGGGACGATTACCAGAAGATGATTGATGAGAGGTATCTATCGCATCTTATTTTAAAGGAGCTTGCGTTTACATACCATCACGCCGCTGCCAGCGATGACGCGACAGAGACGCTGCATGCCGAGCTTGATCGCATCACAGGTGAGCTTCCCGCGATATATCGTGTCGAACTCTCTGGCATGGATTACTCCATGATTCTAGATGCGGCATCTGAACTCGACATCGATGCGATCGGCTTACGTATTAC
>DAWR01000103.1:11900-15835 GCA_002506015.1 Candidatus Methanogasteraceae archaeon UBA261
AGACCCTGTACTCGGATGCGCTCGGGATTTCCGGCGCCCCTGACAAGCTTGTGATGCCAAGGGACCGGGGGCAGGCGCTACCGTACATCATCAGAACCGGAGCAAAGCCGGACCAGGGTGTCTGGAAGCCTGATCGGTTGCAGATCACTGCTTATGCGATGCTTGTGGAGGAAACGTTCGGAACAGTTGTGGATTGTGGATTTGTGGAATACGCACGCTTCTTTGATCTGCGAGAGGTTGTGGTCAGGTCGGGCGACCGGCGCAGGGTGCTGGAACTGCGAAACCGGATCAGGAAGATCAAGGATGGCAGGATGCCGGATCGCCCGCGGGAGGGGGCTGCGCCATGCGAGTTCTGCACATTCAGAGAGGATTGTGATACGCACCGGTCGCTTGCATCGAAGTTTTTCTGACGCTCAGTATCAGTCGCTCGGTTTTAGTCACGGGACACTATGAACGATCGGATCAGATAGATGCAGACCACAATCACCGTGAAGCTGAATGCTGCATTGAAGATCGACTCGTATTCATAATCAAACCACATACGGATCACATCCTGAACCGCAAAATAGAATTGGAATGTGGCAATCAGCGTGAGAAACATCATGATTGCAAACAGTCCGGTCTTGAAGTAGCCTTCGAGCTTGTTTTGATCGTTTTCAGTCATTGTCATCCCTCCTTCTGCTGCGCATAGCCGCAACGACCACGATTGCGATCGCAACGCATGCCAGTGTCAGCGCAGACGTGAACCCGGGCGTCTTTTTCATTCCTGAGTCCCCTGCACGCGCCCTGTATTCGTCCCATTCAGCCGCTTCCTCTTCCGATATGAAGTCCTCAACACGGACATTGTCTGATATGACCTGCGCATCTTTCGCAATCACGCGCGTCGGGTTGAGCTGTACCACGCCCTCCCCGCGCTCGACGATGGTGTCGTTCTTCCAGATCAAGACTTCGACTACATAATTATAATTATCAGGCACAGTGATGTCGCAACTCTGGATGACTGTGGTTCCGCTCTCGATTATGCCGGTCGATGTCCAGATTTTGCCAGCGAGCAGCCCGGCATCGAATTCCCGGGCTTTGATCAGCATGGACAGGTCCTCGCTTGTAAATTCGCCTTCGTTTGTGAGGTAGACATCCACCCCGATCGTCACCCTAAAATCAGTCACATTTTTCACCAGAAAATCCATTTCCTGGACTTTTACTCCAATATCATAGATATTCGGATCCAAATCACCGATACCGTATATTTTCACCGTTTTCTTATCCACAATCTCTTCATCCTCAAACAGAACAGCCTCTATCCGATATCCACCTTCTCTTTTGACATTGATCAATTGCGATACCGGTTTTGTCCTCTCTTTTTGGATGGTTCCGGCAGGGGTTGTGGTCTGATCCGCAAGGAGCCCCGATGACAAGTCAAACGCTTTCAGCAGGAGTTTTACATCCCCGCTACAATCATTCCCCCGGTTTTCGACGTAAGCGGTCACATTCAGCGCAACCTCTGTGCTGGTGACACTTTCCGGTGATATGTCAATGTCCACAATTCTAAGTAGGCTCCTGTCGTGATCCTCTATGCATCCGCATGCGACAAGCGATAAAAGGAATACGCCACATAGCAGCACGACTCTGGTTTCCCCGCGCATCGCTATGAATTACCGTGTGAAAGTATATAAATCTTTCTTGATGCGGAACCCCCCGATTACTCCTCTGACCGCGGGATTGCCCCATCTTTATAACCTTATGAAACAATTCAGTATGTGAGGGCTTGACGCATGCAACTGTTATCAATTCACTCAGATTACATCGAGTACGAGACGAAGAAGAAGACTCCGGTCGCTGAAGAGATCGAACCGACCCTGAAGAGCGGTCGCATGGATGATGCGCTGACGATCTTCATCGCGGTTGAGACGTATGACGAAGCTGACCCGGGTGCCACGGCAGAGAATGCCGCAGCAGAGATTAAAAAGACCGCCGAGCAGGTGAAAACCAGCCGTATAATGCTTTATCCTTATGCGCATCTCAGTTCGGATCTGGCAAAGCCAACTGTCGCTGTCGATATCCTGAAGAGACTCGAAGAAACTCTCTCTATTGATTATAACGTAAAAAGAGCACCGTTTGGCTGGTACAAGGCTTTCAAGATCAGTTGCAAAGGACATCCGCTCTCAGAACTCTCGAGAACGATACGAATCGGGGGCGAAAAGGGAGGTGAAGGGAGCGAACGGAGCGAAGGAAGAGACCAAAAAGAAGGGAGAAAAACAGAAGAGGTCGTATCAGAGGCTTTGAAGTCAGAGGAGAAGGCAGTCTCGCACTGGCACGTTCTCACGCAGGAGGGGGAACTTTTATCCATCGAAGAGTTTGATTTTTCAGATCATCCGAATCTAAAGAAGTTTGTTGCGTATGAAACCTCAAAGAGCAGGGCTGTAGACAAAATCCCCCCTCATGTCGAACTGATGAAGCGGCTCGAGCTCGCAGACTACGAGCCCGGGTCTGACTCCGGAAATATGCGCTTCTATCCGAAGGGGACTCTCATAAAGAGATTGCTCGAGGCGCATGTCATGAACACGGTGGGCGAGATGGGTGCAGTCGAGGTCGAGACCCCGGTCATGTATGACATGAACCACCCGACACTGAAGAAGTATCTCGACCGGTTTCCGGCAAGGCAGTACTCGATCGAATCCGACAAGAGATCCTTCTTTCTGCGATTTGCGGCATGTTTCGGGCAGTTTCTGATGAATCACGACATGACAATCTCGCATAGAAACCTCCCCCTGAAGATGGTTGAGATGACCAGATATAGCTTCAGGAGAGAGCAGCACGGCGAACTGGTGGGTCTCCGGCGTCTGCGTGCGTTCACGATGCCTGATATGCACACGTTGTGCAGCGATATGTCCGGTGCGATTGCAGAATTCAAGGAGCAGTATGTGATGTGCATGCGTATGCTTGCGGATGTTGGCTTGGAGGATGATTACGAAGTTGCCATCCGGTTCACACGTGATTTTTATGAGGAGAACCGAGATTTCATCAAAGAACTTGTTGAAATCGTCGGTAAACCGGTGTTAATCGAGCTATGGGATTCAAGGTTCTTTTACTTCGTTCTCAAGTTTGAATTCAACTACATCGATGCGATGAATAAGGCAAGTGCACTTTCAACGGTTCAGATCGATGTGGAGAATGCGGATCGCTACGATATCAAGTATATTGATCGGAATGGCGGTGAAAATCGTCCGACGATCCTCCACTGCTCACCGAGCGGGGCGATTGAACGATGTATCTATGCACTGCTCGAGAGAGAACATCTCAAATCGTTGGAGGGGGGCGTGCCATCGCTTCCGACGTGGCTCGCCCCGACACAGGTCAGGCTGATACCGGTCGCGGAGCGGCACCTCGAGTATGCAGAGGAGATCGCACGTGCGCTTGACAGAATCCGGGTCGATATCGATGACCGCGAAGAGACCGTCGGGAAGAAGGTACGCGCCGCTGGCAGGGAATGGGTGCCATACACAGTCATAATCGGCGATAGAGAACTTGAAAGCGGCGTTCTCAGCGTAAACATCCGTTCTGATAAGGTGAAGGTGGAAGAGACTGCTCAGGAGCTTAGCCGCCGGATCTCGTCTGAGACCGCGGGCATGCCATACCGCCGGATCAATCTGCCGATGCATCTGTCGGAGCGGGCTATCTTCTTTGGGTGATGGAACTCACAAATATTAATATATCACCCACCAGTTTTACATACCGATCTCTTGATTGATAATAGCTGATAGAAATACATGTATCCACATATTGAGATTTCAGTGAGATTAGAGAGTGAGTAGTATTAAAGTATTATTCCAAAATAGAATTAATAAATCTGGCATTGTCTGAAAATCAAGTGATGTATCACCGCGGAGGTCACTGGGAAACACAAGAGCTGTACCATCCTCCGCGTCCCCCCACGT
>DAWR01000146.1 GCA_002506015.1 Candidatus Methanogasteraceae archaeon UBA261
GCCTTTGTGACGTTGACCTCCACTTCTACCACAAGGTAGTCGTACAATGTGTCATTGTCCGTGTCCAGTCCGTAATCACTGAAATTGCCAGTGAACTCTGCTGGTGGTCTCTGGAAATCTGTGTGGTTGTAATACGCGGTAGTGTATGCGATTTCCCGGTGATCCACCTCTTCGTACAGCGCCGTTGCATTTTCTGGCTTAACCGGTTCTTCCGGTACGGATATGGGTGTCGGTATCGGTATGGGCGGCATCGGATACGAGTCTGGATGCGTTGTATCGTATAGACAGAGGTCTCGCAGATCATATCGTCCATCGTAGCCGTTCTGTCTGAGGGCCGGTCCGTAGAACCTTAATTGGACGGTCTGATTCCCGGAATTCAGGTGGGTGCTGTTGCTGTCGCTATCCACCCACGCGGACATGCTGCCGTGCTCGCACAATGTGGCGCGTACCTCATAGTTGCCAGCATCGGTCACGTCCACGCCGACATCGATTACCAGATAGTCATACAATCCGTCGCCATCAGTATCCACCCCATTGTCAAAGTAAACATCGGTAAATATCGCTGGCAGTGGCTGAAACTCCGTGTAATTATGATGAGCCGTTGTATAGTTACTGCGATCGAGCAGATCCCCTCTACGGTTATACATATAGAGATATATGCTGTATGTGTCGTTGATTCTGTTCTTCCAGATACCTGTGCCTTCGAAATCGATCTGAACCGTCTGGTCGTCTGCACCGGTTGCCTCTATGGTGGTGTCTGCCCAGAGGTAGTTGCCAGCCCCATCTTCCAGCCGCCCTCTCAACTGGTATTCTCCCGAAATTCCGGAATTCAGGCTGACATTCACTGTGAGGTAGTCGTACAATTCGTCGCCATCGGTATCGCGCCCGTGATCCGGACCGATTTCACTGAAGAGTGGCGTCTGGACAACGAAACTTACAGGGATATCGAACGTCTCCTGATCCGAGGAGATCTCTATTGCTGCTGCGTAATCTCCCGGTTCAACAGAGTCTGGCACGCTCATCGTTGCGGTGAAATTGAGATCGCTTCCGGATGGCAGTCTGCCGATGGTATCGTTGTCGAAACCGATCCAATCACATGATTCGTGCCGGTACAAGTCAACCGCCCCTCTGAATGATGCGAACTCAGTATACGAGGGCAGATACCCACAGTATATCGTGACTTGCCATCTCCCTTGAGTGGGTTCGGTCACGCGGATCCTTGCAACACCTGAATTCGTGTATGAGTAACCTGCGTAATTCCCATCCGGACTGCGTAACTCAAGATATAACTTACAATCCACGTCGTCACATGTCACAGCCAATTCAAATTGATCCGGACCGGAAGGGACATCAAAGTACTCAGAAACATTTCCTTGTTCCATAACCGAGCCTTTGAATCGGTGGGCTTCGGTGATGTTGAGTATGATTGCGTCAAGCGATGCGTTCGAGAGTCCGATACCGTCGTTTGCGACAGTGAATGACTGAGACGTTATGTCATCCGGTTTCAGGACTCCGGGATTCCACCGGGGTGGCGTGCACGTCACTGTGTAGATTGCGACCGTGCCATTGAACGTGGTGGTTTCCGAGATGTCGTTACCATAAACGATCGCCATCCATCTGCCTGCAGAAGGATCCTTTATAATCTCAGTATCAGTATCAGTCCTGCCACGTTGATTGCGGTCTATACATTCGTGTCGCGGGGTAAAGAGAATGAGATCGGAACCACCAGTATAATCCTTCAGAGCCACTTCAAGCCGCTCTGTACTCGCCGGGACATCAAAATAGAAGTATTCCCACTCACAATCGTCCAGTGAACCATTGAACGCCCCGATTCCACCCGCCATCTCCACGGACTGGGCGATATTAACAGTCACCGGCACCGTTAGAACAGCCCCCTCATCTCCGCTTATCGTTATATTTCCGGTATACGTTCCGGAATCAACTCCGTCAGGCACAGTCAGCGTGGCATAACACGTCTCCTGCCCGTTTGCCGGGATTGAGTCGGGAAGTGGCTGGGCGGTTATCCAGTATCCGGCAGTGCCACTGGTACTGATCGTCACCCCTGATAATTCCTGGTCTGTTGCAAAGACAAACTTTGCAACGTCTTCGCAGCCTGGCGAAACTGCGTATACTTTCTTGGTGGGTCGGTCTGCTCCGTACGCAAGCCCGGTGTATGCCCACACACCAGCGATCCACCTGTCAGGAACAATCCCCGCCAGCGGATCATTGTTGACTGCAAGATACGCTTGATACACATCGATTTCTCCAGTCCCCTGATAGAACTCCTCGTATTCATGCCCTTTTGTGTTGTCCAATTTGACCGCGGTTGTTGTCAGGGCAGCTTTCACCCCTGCCGGCGTCAAATCCGGGTTTGCCTGGAGCAGCAGTGCGGCTGCGCCTGCGGTGTATGGTGCCGACATGCTTGTGCCGCTCGCCGTGACGTAGTACTCATCCACTGGCTCGCTCATCTCAGTATTCCATGCCCTGCACGATATAATGTCCACGCCGGGTGCTACGAGCGTTGGTTTCGTCCTTCCATCACTGGTGGGACCTGAACTGCTGAACTCGGCTACGCGTCCGTATTGATCTGACGCGCCGACCGTTATCGGTTTGACTGCATCACCGGGTGAACTGATGCCGGAATCGATGCAACCGGATGTTAAACTCAAAATCGCCGCCAGAAGACCGATTAAGACCAGTTTGTTTGCTCCCATCGTGATCACTCCGAGTTCCCTGCTGCAATGCAGACAACAACTCCCGCATCCATTGCCGCATCAACAGTCATGCACTCTGGCTTGGACTGGACATCGCCAGGATTGAAACGACCTATACTTATGCTGATCACGTCTGCCCCGTTATCAACCGCCCATTCGATACCGGCAATCACACCGGACAGTTCTCCACTCCCTTCGCTATTCAGAACTCGTGCATTCATGAGCAGGGCTCCGGGAGCAACTCCTCTATACCTCCCGCTCGAGGCTTCCCCGGTTCCGGCGATTATGCCCGCGCAATGCGTTCCGTGCCCGTTCTGGTCATCTGCGGTCATCCCGTCATCCACAAAGTTCTTCTCGGCTATGATCTTGCCATAGAGATCGGGGTGATTCTTATCGATCCCTGTGTCGATTATTGCTACAACTATGCCGCTTCCATCGATCCCCTCATCCCACACTCTTTCTTTGGTTCCTTCTTCGCGCTCTGCCGCTAATTCTGCCGATCCTAATGATCCCACAAATCCCGCCTGCGCGGGCTCTTCAGCCTCCATCGGCTCTATCAGATGAATCTCACGGTCGAGGTACACACATTCAACATCCGGAAGATCTGCGACCTCTTTGATTGATTCGGCAGGTATTTCTGCCGTCATGCCGTTAATAATATGATATTGATGCTTTATCCTTATATTACTGTCTCGAAGCGCGCCAACAACGCTTTTCTGGCTCGCGAGTGGCGAGACACGCGGTTTGGATTTTAACAGTACTATCACGTCTATAGTCTCACCTGACTTGCTCTCTTCTATCTTTTTTGTCAGTTCAGCCCCAACGCTCGAATCCTTTGACCCGTGCGCTTGGATGCTATTCTGCCACTCCGCTGGATACTGTTCGGCGATCAATTTTGATATCGTTGCTTCGAATGATTGGTCGGTCAACCTGTTAGTTTCAGTCGATGCAGCTGCATAAAATACCAGTGTAACAGCCAAGATTGCTGCGATCACGGCAATAGTTCTTCTTTTCATCATGGTTTTGTGCCTCATATCCACAGTCTGTGTCTGTCTGTAGTCTGTAATATGCTCTATCTGATTATCGCCTTCTGCAGCCGACAACCATCTGGACCTTACGCTCATAGAACAAAAAGCTTTCCATGGAATAGAGTTACAAAATTATTGGACGTCGGGTTTGTTCTTAATATTTTATATATTTAAATTTCATGGTATACGTTTCGATTAATCATCAGAAAAGTTCTTAACCGCCGCAACCACCAGTAACCACATGGCGAATCCTTTCGACATAAGACTGGGCGATATCCTCAGGATTGTGTTCGCGGTGATTGTAGTCATGGTGATCTACAGATCACTTGTCTTCCTGATCGGAATGGCAAAGGCGATAATCCTTGTAATCGCGATATACATCATCTACAAAATTCTCAAAGCGATCATCTGACGACATATTTATATGATCGGATCGCTATGGTGGAAGCATGGGACTATTCAAACGGATGGAGATAGTGGTAAAATCCAAGACAAGCAAACTCCTCGACCGATTCGAAGATCCGAGAGAGACACTTGACTACTCGTACCAAAAGCAACTGGAACTGCTCCAGCAGGTGAAACGCAGTACAGCCACAGTCGTCACGACCAAGAAGCGGCTCGAACTCCAGAGGGCGAAGTTGCAGCAGAATATGCAGAAACTCGATTTACAGGCAAGAGACGCAATCAGTGCTGAGCGGGAGGATCTTGCACGTCTCGTGCTCGAACGGAAGAAGGCGAACGAGATTGAGATTGAGAATCTCACCACGCAGATCGAAGAGCAGGAGATAGAGCAGCAGAAGCTCATCCAAACGGAAAAGAAACTCTCAGCGAAGATTGAAGCGTTCAGAACGAAGAAAGAGACGATAAAGGCACAGTACACCGCTGCTGAAGCGCAGGTGAAGGTGAAGGAGGCAGTCACCGGAATCTCGGAGGAGATGGCTGATGTGGGCTTTGCGATCGGGCGTGCTGAGGAGAAGACTGAGACTATGCGTGCGAAGTCGGCTGCTCTGGACGAGATGGTTGAACTCGGAGCGCTTGATGAGATCGGCGGCGAGGATGAGATCGAACGGGAACTCAGGAAGATGCAGACCACAACAGGAGTGGACACCGAACTCGAAAAACTCAGAGCGGAGATGGGAAAATGATCATAAGAGTCATAAATGAGGGTCAGTACGAGGTGAACGATGATCTGCTGGACGATCTGAACAAACTCGACAACGAAATCGTGAGTTTGCTCGAATCCGGCGACGAAACAAGGTTCAGAGACATGTTACGCGAGTTTGTGTCGATGATACGGGATAACGGGACGTCTCTTGACCCCGAGACCATTGTGGAGTCCGATCTGATCGTCCCGCCCGAGGACCTCACGCTTTCAGAGGCGACGAAGGTCTTCAGCGGAGAGGGGCTCATACCGGATTAGACCTGGGTACCGCAGGTATCACACAATCTTCAGCAACATTTATATCCGGAAAGAGATTGGAATTCACATCTATCCATAAAGGAGGCTTCGGCATGGATTATGCAGAAATGTCAGATAAACTCGTAAACTTGTTAGGACTAAATGGAAAACCGATAGCGGTTTCACTCATAAAGAGAACAGAGGACATCCCGGAGAGCCTGTCGGAGATTGAGAAGCCCAGGCGGTACTGTCAGATGCTCCAGGATGCCAGATTCGAGGGTACTGTGAGCCTTGCAACCGCAGACACACACGCGTGTAAGGGCGGCGCAGCAGCAATCGGGCTGATCGATTACGGTCCGAATCTCAAGACCGGTGCACTCTACCACTACAAGCTGAACAAAGAGGTCACGCTCGGCGTTGCCAAGCGCGTCGTTGACAATATGCCACGACCCGCCCCCAAATCGACGATCGCAACGATCACCGCGCCGCTCGACAAAGCACCGACCGACCCGGATGGCGCAGTACCGGATGTAGTCGTGGTCATGGCTGGAGTGATCGCAGCGAGACGGATCGTTCAGGCAGTGATATATCGGCATGGCGGACGGTTCAATGCGAACTTTGCGGGCATACAATCTACGTGCGCGGATGCTACGGCGTATCCATACATCTCTGGTAACGCGAACGTCTCGATCGGGTGTGATGGCGCGGCAAAGAACGCAGGGCTTGCAGATGATGAGCTCGTGGTCGGAATACCCGCAGAACTACTCGAGGAGATCACCGGGACGCTGAGCGAGTGCGCGCCCGGCTGGGACGACTGGCAGAAGGGACGCGTCGACTACGTCCGGAAGAATATCTGAGCGGCGTAATCTACGTAATTACAAAATTGTGCAATCTTGTGGTTGGTTGGCAAAAACCACGAGATCGCACAGTCTGCGAAGCTATCTCCACAAGATTTCTGCGTTAATCTTGTGTAATCTCGTGGTTTTATACTGCTCCACATGTGTAATTTAGAACTGTGGATGACGGCCAGGAGGTCACAAAGGACGCTGGGGGTCGGATCGGGTCAAAATCTTTAAGTAATTGTAGCCCCCAACATTAAAACAGAAGGGTGGCGGTGAGAAAGGGGTATGTCAACAATATTAGCAACTGGTTTAAGTAAAAGTGGCGACAGTGCCGCAGAAACAGCCAGAGACGCTGTCAGGCAGGCAAAAGTGAAATTGGGAACTGATCGGGTCGATCTTTCCATAGTATATTCCTCAAGCAAGTACGATCACGGCGAGGTGGTGGCTGCGGTAAGGGAAGCCACTGGAAATGCGCCTTTGATCGGAGCTTCCTCTGCCGGGGAGTTTACTGAGGAGAGCGTCGAGAGCGGGAGCGTGGCTGTGGGTCTACTCGCCTCAGACGAGATCAAGGTCTTCACTGCCATTGCGAAAGGTGTTAAAAAGGATCCGGAAGCCGCAATAAAGGAGATTGCAGCAAAGCTGCCCGCCAGCGTGGATGGCCACCCCTACCTGACCGCAATCATCCTGATCGACGGCTTATCAGGTGTGGGTGAGGAGATTACGCTGCTTGCATCATATCTCCTCGATAATGGACTCAGTATCGTTGGTGGCATGGCTGCCGACAATTTCAGAATGGAAGAGACCCACGTCTTCGTTGATTACGGCGTATGCAGCGATGCGCTCGGTGTCTGCCTCTTTGCCTCGAAGATGCCTCTCTTTACCGGAATTAAGCACGGACACACCCCTCTGAGCGAACCGCTGAAGGTGACCCGATCAAGGGGCAACGTGCTTTACGAGATTAACGGGAGTCCCGCGTGGGATGTCTGGAAGCGCGAGACGAGAGATGCTGCCCGAAAAAGGGGCATAGACGTGGAGACACTCATTGACCCTGACGAAATTGCACAGTTCTTCACAAACTACATACTCGGTCTGGCGACAGAGGATCCGGATCAGTACAAGATCAGGTGGCCCGTTGGCATAAATGACGACGGATCTCTCAATTTCACATGCGGCATCGCGGAGGGTTCGGTCTTCAGGATCATGGACGGAAGCAGCCTCACAGATCATATCAATGCTGCAAGGGATGCTGCACAGATGGCGAGGAAATCCGCGGAGAGTGCGGGTCACTCCGAATTTGCCGGAATCATAGTCTTCGATTGTGCAGTCAGGAAATTGATGCTTGGGGAACGGTTCTCTGAGGCTGTAGACGGATTCAAGAGCGTCTTGCCCCAGGTTCCACTCATAGGATGGGAGACCTACGGCGAGATCCGGCTGGAGCCCGGTAAGTTCAGCGGATTTCACAACACAACAGCCGTTGTTTTGCTTCTGCCAGGCAGAGAATGACGGTAGATGATACCGGTGCGGAAGTATACGGCAGAGATGGGATGATGCGATGAAGATAAAGAAGAGTGAGCTGGTAAACACTTATGCTCAGAGTATAGGCATAGATGCGTCCGGAGAACTCATCGATAAAAAGATAAACGCCGCAGCACTGGAAGATGGGTCAAGCTACACCGGGGAAGAGGTAACCAGAATATGCAACGAACTGGAGAAGGAGGGTGGTCTGATCCGGATCGTCGCGCAGACGTTTCTGGTTCAACTGGAGCGCAGGAAGTCTGAAGAGCAGAGACTGCTGCTCGACAACATCGAGACCCAGATCTGGTACCTGACTGATGCTACGACCTGTGGCGCGGTGAACAGATCCCGTGCACAATTCTTGGGGGTTGCGATGGAAGATCTGGACGACCAGGATTTATGTGACCTGGTCGGAAACGAAGAATCGAATATTGGCATCGCCGAAAACATTAAGGTCTTTAAAACCGGAAAACAGACTCATACCGAGTCGTGGGTAACAAACGGCAGTGGAGACTCCTGCCTTCTCACAATCACGAGGACGCCGAGACTGGATAGCCGCGGAGATGTCGAGTACGTTATCTGCGCAGCAGAGGACATAACCGAGCGCAGAGCCGCCGAGGAACGCATCAAGCACTTGAACAGCGTCCTCAAAGCCATCAGGAACGTCAATCAGTTAATCGTGGTCGAAAAAAACAGAGACCGACTCCTCCGGAAAGCCTGCGATACTCTGGTGGACGCACGTGGCTATGATGCCGTGTGGCTTGGATTCCTGCGGGGTGATGGGGGATTTGCAACGGTTGTGGGTTCCGGATCTGTTGAAGGCGGAGTCTCGCGCTTTTGCAAGCGCGTGGTTGCTGGCAATTGTCCACCATGTATCAGGGACGCAATCGACCAGAGGGACGCACTCCTAATCGTGGATATATCCAAAGAGTATGCAGACCGCAACTTTGAGGGCATGCATGCCGGCAAAAAGGTCGTAATCACCCATGTCGCGCATGCCGGCAGGTTATTCGGGCTGCTCGTCGTATTGCTTGCAGTAGATACTGATATTGGCGAGAAGGAGCGAGGACTCTTCACAGAGGTTGCGTCTGACATAGCGTTTGCGCTCCATGGTGTAGAAGTGGAAGATGAACGCAGAGCTTCGGAGAAAGCACTATCCGGGAGCGAGAAGATGCTTTCGCAGATTCTTGAGGGAAGTCCGGTTCCGACGTTTGTAATTAACAAAAGGCACGCGGTCACGCACTGGAACATGGCTTGCGAGACATTGACCGGTCTTACTGCTGGTGATGTAGTCGGAACTGCGAGACCGTGGTCGGCTTTCTATGCAGAAGAGCGGCAGGTCATGGCAGATATCGTTGTGGATGATCTACCCGAGGAAAGAGCTGAGAAGGAACTGGCAAGATACTACGATTGTGAGCATCAGAGATCGAATCTCGCGGAAGGGGGCTATGAAACCGAAGGGTTCTTTCCAAATTTGGGCGAGGATGGAAAGTGGCTCTTTATAACGGCGGCACCACTCCTGGACAATCAGGGGAGAATCACCGGCGCGATTGAGACATTGCAGGACATAACCGAGAGAAAACTATCGGAAGATCGTATAATAAAGTCATTGCGAGAGAAAGAGGTCTTGTTGCGGGAGATACATCATCGCGTGAAGAACAATCTTCAGGTAATTTCGAGTCTGCTCAGCATGCAGGCACGGGCTACCCAAGACCCCGGCGCAGTCGAGGCACTCTCGGAATCCCGGGACCGGGTGAATGCCATGGCACTCATACATGCCCAGTTGTATGAAAGTAGAAAATTATCAGAAATAAACATAAAAAAGTTTGTAGACGACCTGTTGAATCAGTTGTTCCGGAGCTACCCGGTCAGCGATAGGAGGATTGCGCAGACGGTTCATATAGACGAGCATCCGTTTCCGATATCGGCTGCAATGCCCGTCGGATTGATCATCAATGAGCTGCTCTCAAACGCGCTGGAACACGCCTTTGACGGGAGAATAGCGGGGACAATCGAGGTTACCCTCACCATATCGGACAAGGGGGAGGGCAGGCTGATTGTGAGTGATAATGGTGTCGGGCTGCCTGATGAATTCGATATCAATACAGCCAGAACACTCGGCATGCGTCTGGTGAAAATCCTCGTAGAGGATCAGTTGCGGGGACGCTTACTGATAAGTAGTTGCGAGGGGACGACATTTAATATAGAATTCGACATAGATAATAGGACATGGGGAGGTAAACGTGAATAGACCAAGGATATTGATCGTTGAAGATGAAGCCATCGTAGCCGAAGACCTGGAGATGGCGATCACCGATATCGGGTACGAGGTTGTGGGACGCGCTTCCCGTGCGGATGATGCTGTGAATATGGCGCTCGAACTGAAGCCCGATCTGATATTGATGGATATCGTCCTGCGGGGAGAAAAAAATGGTATAGAGGCTTCCCGTGAAATAAAAGAGAAAACTACAATCCCGGTCCTATTTTTGACTGCGTATTCAAATCTTGAGTTAATCGATGCAGCCAAAAGCACCGAACCGTACGCATACATCGTCAAGCCGTTCAGGGAGCGGCAACTTCTTGCATCAATCGAGATGGCTCTGTACAAGAGCAAAATGGAAGCGAGATTGAAGGAAAGCGAGGAGTGGCTTGCAACAACCCTGCGGAGTATCGGTGATGCCGTGATTGCTACTGATAGAGATGGTTGCGTCACGTTTGTGAACCCCATTGCCGAAAAACTGACTGCATGGACACAGGAGGACGCCATCGGAAAGGCACTGGAGGAGATCTTTGATATCCGAAACGCGGGGACTGGTGATCCGGTTGAGAGTCCTGTATCAAAGGTTTTGCGAGATGGTACAATCGTGGGGCTGGCGAACCACACGATCCTTGTTGCGAGAGACGGGACGAGACTGCCTATTGATGACAGCGGTGCGCCCATTAAAGACGAGGATGGTGCGATCATAGGCGTCGTTCTGGTTTTTCGTGATATCACCGACCGCAGACACGCTGATTCGGAACGGGAACGCCTTTTAAAAGAGCTTGAAGCAAAGAACGCAGAGATGGAACGATTCACTTACACGGTCTCTCACGACCTGAGATCGCCGCTCACAACGATTGCGGGTTTTTCCGAGATGCTCAGGAAACATATAGAGGATAATAATACAGAGATGATAAAAGGCGATCTGGGGTATATAGAGCGGGCGACAGCGAAGATGGACCACCTGTTAACCGACACTCTGGAGCTATCCCGGATCGGTCGTGTGGTAAACCCGCCCGAGGATGTGCCGTTTGGCAAGATCGTCGAGGAGGTACTGGACGATGAATCGGTCAGCATAAAATCAAAGAATGTGGAGATCTCTGTTGCCGATGACTTCCCGGTGGTTCGTGTGGACTGGATGCGAATCGAGGAGGTTTTGACGAACTTAATTGAGAACAGCATGAATTATATGGGTTGCGAGGCGCATCCGAGAATCGAGATTGGCAATCGTTGTGACGACGGTGAGACCATCTTCTTTGTGAAGGATAACGGGATCGGGATAGACAAAAGCCAGCACGAGAAGGTCTTCAGGCTGTTTCACAAGGTGGATACCAGAAGCAAGGGGACTGGTGCGGGTCTTGCAATCGTGGAACGTATAATCGAGGTGCACGGGGGCCGCGTCTGGGTGGAGTCTGAGAAGGGCATTGGATGCACAATCTGCTTTACGTTGCCTTCTCCTCTGGAGCAGTCGGGTCAGGGTGCATAAAGTGTGACCGGTTTATATATAATTCGTTGATCTTGAACCGGAGATTATTTCACCTCCGCTAAGCACATACGTGTCAGTTGTAGCCAAACCCCACACAGAATCCACCGAATCAGAAAAATCACTATCTGATGCGCCGACCGGGAATCGAACCCGGACTTGAAGCTTGGAAGGCTTCAGTCATAGCCATTAGACCATCAGCGCTTTTATGCAATCTCTCTCGATACCCAATGGATTTAATACTATCGATCATCCGAGCTTCGCAGCCTCGCCGCGCACCAGTTTCCTGAACCGCTTGTGAGCCGCAACGACCGCCTCAATCTTATCAGAATCCGCACCTACGAGATAGTCCACTCTCGGATCGTCATGGTATTCCTGCGCAAGCGCCCGTGCCAATTCGACTGCATCGTCACCCCGTGCGCGTGCATCCGCAAACTCCCACACAAGCCCGATGTCGGTTCCGGCGAGCGCGACGTTCGCATAAGGGATTGCGTACTCGTTTCCATTAAAGACGATCGCAACCCCCCCTGAATCCCTGACGCGCCCGAGCATCGCAAAGTCGGTGATCGAGTCCCCAACAGCGATCACTTCGCCAGGCGTAACACCGTGGCTGGCAGCGATTCTCTCCAGCGCCGCAACCTTGCGTGCACCCCCGACCACCTGCACCTGCGCAAACAGGTCACCGAATCCGGTCTCTTTCAATTCATTGAGATAAAAATCATCTAACCGCTGGAATAACTCCTTCTCGTCGTCGATATTGAGAATATCGTTCTCAATATCGCGTATGCATGCGACGCCCCCCTCTGTGAGCCGTTCACGCATCCCTTCAAGATCGAGCCTTGTGCACGAGATATGATCCCGGTCTACGCCGAGCGCAGCACCGATCTGATGGGCATGCTGCTCATAGCTCGTTGAGATGATGTGGACATCCCAGCCAGAATTGTTCAGCCTCGTGATCAGATCCTTTGCACCGGAAACGATCAACGCACGCGATGAGACCTCTGTTATATCCTGCTCTCGAATTCCGTGCGTGAGCAAGAACGGAACGATGAGCGCGAGCGTGTCGCCGGGCTCGTAGTTTTCACGACCGGCGAGCGCCAGCACGTCGTCGTACCGGCTCAGCGCCTCGAATATCACATCTCCGTTTTCGACTAACGAAGTTACCTCGTAAGCGTTGTCTTGCGGGGACAGCGGTCCCTCCAGATCAAAGCAGATGACGTTCATGATCAGTATGACACGTCCATGATATATCAAAGCCGACGTCAGGGGGCAGGATAACCGAGATGCGAGCCAGCGTGACTGGCAGCGCGAGCCATGAGTTACCGGCTCTTCTGTGGTTCTGTTCCGCAGCTCAAAGCACGTTTCCGGACCGCTCAACCTGCGCCCTACCATTACGCACCGCAACCACGAAGCCAAGATCCGTAAGCATGTTATGTGCGGCTTTGCCATACCCGTGCAGCAGCAGTTCCACCAGATCATCGGGTTCGTCGATGTCGGTTGACGCCGCAAACGAATCGTAGAGCCCCACAGTCAGATCGTTCTCGTGTGCGATCTGCAGGTGGTCAAGAAAGCTCGTGCCATAGTAATCGACCCTGAACCGTGACGGGTCTTTGATGCAGAGGATGTTTGTTCCCCCGCCCTTGCCGGGAGCAATCACAACATCGCTATCCGAGAGTGCGATCTCTGTTATGTGGTGATTCATGACCAGCGGCAGATCCCCCATCACGATCATGACCGGACCTCCGACGTACTCTACATGCCTGCGAAGATACTCGTTCAGCGCCTCGTTCAGCCCAAGTTCACTCAGGAGAATACGCGATTCGATGTTGGCGCCGCTCAGAACCGACGGTGTGAGAATGTCAACATCGAAGCCGTCGGTTGCATCGATCACATCATTGAGCATGCACAGGGCAAGCCCCCTGCGCTCATCCGGCGTGAGCACGCTTGAGAGGCGTGATTTGGCGTTCTCGCTTTTGAATGGGATTACGATCTTCATGGATGACTTCCCCCTTTTTTCGCACATGTTCAAAAAGTTGTGGTCGTAATCACATGGTTTGGTGTGAACATGCATATCAGAGCAACCTCCGACACCTGCCCAGTGTATTGATCTCACCCTCTCAGAAACGATTGCAGAGTCAATAATCTTCCCCTAGATATGCTTCGATCACATCCCTGTTTGTTTCGATCTCGTCAGGGGTCCCGTGGGCGATCATCTTTCCGCTTGCCATCACGAAGATCTCGTCTGAATAATTGAACACCACATCCATATTGTGCTCAATTAAGAAAATGGTGACGTTTTCCTTGAGTTCCAGTATTTTATCCATTATTTTGTTGCCCAATGTTGGATTTATGCCTGCCATCGGCTCGTCTAATAGAATCAGACTGGGAACTGTCATCAATAACCTCCCCAACGACAGTAGCTTCAACTGCCCGCCTGAAAGCTCTTCTGCGAGTTGATCACGTATGTGCATGATCTCCAGGAACTCGAGCACTTCTATCGCTTTCAGTGTGTTTTTGCGTTCTTCTTCCCTTATCTTCTTTCGTTTGAGAAATATGTTCAAGAACGATTCGCCGGTCTGGTTAGGGGGGGCAACAAGCAGATTTTCCAGAGTTGTCAATCTTTGCCAGTTTCTTGTCGTCTGAAACGTTCTTATCATTCCTGTCAGAGCTGCTTCATGAGCACTCAAATCGTCGATTCTCTCTTTTTCAAATACCACCTTCCCCCCGTCTTCATCGAATGGATCCGTCTTCGGAAGCCAGCAGGTGACCACGTTAAACAGTGTAGTCTTGCCCGATCCATTGGGACCGATGAGTGAGATCAGTTTATTCTTCTTAACAAAGACGGTAGCCCCGTCCAGGGCTTTGACGCCGCCGAAATGTCTATGGATATCCTCAGCTTCCAGATGATACTGATCGCAATCATCCGGTTCAACTGTCATTCTCATCCTCCGTTCCTTCAAAAAGTCGCTCCTTTTCAGTCAAACTCTGCCTGGCAGAGACGGCTTCGTCCGATCTCGCACGTTCATACGGGGTCAACAGTGATAGATACTTCTCATTGTCGGTTCTTGGTTCGGGAATTAACCCGCCAGGTTTGAATATGAGAAAGAGAATGAGTATTGTCCCGAGTACGACGTATCGCATATTGAACGGGTTGATGAAGATATCGAGTTGCAGGATCTCGAGAAATGAACCGAAGAGTGGAGAATCAGGTCCCACGTGCATGTAGATGTTCCTCTGGACCGCTTCAACCGATGCTGCCTGCATAAACAGGGTGACCAGTGCCGTACCGACAAAAACGCCCTTTCCGTTTCCGAGACCGCCGATGATCACATAGAAGTAGAGTACGAAGGTTAATTCGGGTCTGAAATCCGATGCCTCAAATGCGTTAAATGAAAAGGCATACATAACACCTGCTAACCCACAGATGAAGGCAGAAATAGTTGTTACTTGCCAGCGGAACCGGAAAACATCTTTTCCAACGGACGTCACCGTGATATCATCCTCTCGTATTGCTCTCAAGGTTCTCCCGTACGGTGATCTCCTGATCCGCTCGATGAACCAGTAGGTCGCCAGGGCGATGAGGAAAAAGACCGTCAGTAGCGTAACCTCCCACACAAAGAGTTGATCTATGTCAAGAGCCGTAAATATCCGTATCCTCAGGAGATTCTCGATCGATTCCAGCACATGATATATGTCCATGTCGCCCAATCTCATGTTAAACGGAGAGATGTTTGTCAGTTCGATCTTCGCTCTGTTGGAGATGATCTGTGTTGGTGTATGCGGCGGCAGAATCGAAGGTGCCCATAGCCATCTCTTCTCGTTCTGGAATACGAACCGGATGAACTCCCCGCCAGCTATCGTCATTATTGCAAAGTAGTCGGCACGCAACCTGACGGTCGGGATGGATAGCACATAACCAAAGAGAGAGGAGATTATCAGAGCAGTAATCACAGCTACCAGATACGAGACATCATATACACTGTAAAGCAGTGCGGAGATGTAGGCACCAAGAGCAAAGAAGGCTACCTTGCCGAAGTTGGGAAGACCCAGCGATCCGACTTCCAGATCCAGACTGATCGCCCCTACAAAGAATACGAGCAGGGCTGATGCGGTGCTGAATAACAACTTGGACTTTACCTCTAGCGTTGTGAGCGCATACAGGTAGAGGAGTACTACCGGAATTGCGAGTGCCAATCCAATCAGCAGTTCAGGGTGTTTCCGTACCAGACTGCTGAACCGTGATACATCCACTCGTTTCATCAGACCCGCTCCCTTGTAGCTTCAACGCTTCCGGCGATACCTCGCGGTCTTATGAGCAGGACAATTATCAGTATTACAAATGGAATTGCATCGGCGTAACCCGGTGAAAAGGTGATGGTGAACCCGATATGCTCTTCGAGTATCTCTTCCAGCCCCCCCGGATACTGGAACCATGAGAATATCACAACGGTTGCCTGGCGTGCATAAGCGATGATGATGGCGGCTATGATTCCCCCGCGAAAGGAACCCACGCCACCCAGTATCACAACAGCAAAGAACGGGAGCAACATGTAAAGACCGGTTAAACTATTGAAAGGACCTGTCAGGTATGGTCGGTATATCGCGGCGCCCATGCCGGTCAGTCCGGCAGCAAGGAACCATGTATAATGCACAATCCGTCTGGTATCAACACCTGAAACCTGTGCCAGTTCGATGGAATCAGCGGTGGCTCTCATGGCGATACCGAATTTCGTGTGCCTGAACACGTAATCAATCGCCAGAACCATGGCAATGCTCGTTACAATGATGAGTATTCCCGATGCATTGATTCGTATCCACTGCGTTCCGAAGATCGGATCATTCTCCACTAATTTGATGGTTACGATGTTATTCAGGTCAGGCAGAAATCCTGGTAGCGATGGTTGGGAGGTGCAGGTGGGACAGATTGCCCGGTTGGGCTCAGGGTAAGCTCCAAATACCATTGCGAGAAAATTTCTGACGATCAGTCCTATAGCTATGGATGCGACGATTGCGGAGTCCAGACCCGCTTTTAACTTCCGTAATCGATCAAAGACCAAAACTTCGCCAAGAATTCCGAAGATTCCAACTATCAGAAACCCGAATACCGCGTGAACAAAGAGGTTGTTGAGGAGGTGGGCAGTATCCCACGGAAGAATATAGCTCAAGATCTGCAGGAACCACCATGAGGCGAACATACCCATGGTAACCCACTCCGCATGGGCAAAATTGGAGAATTTCAAGACCGAATATACCATATTAAGACCGATCGTCAGCATGATCAATACTCCCGCATACACGAGTGCGAGTGTTGCATGGTTCAGTAGATTCGGGAGTGTCATTGGTTATCCGACTTCTTTCTCTTTTTTCGCCCTATCACCCAGATAGAGCTTCCGTATCTTATCTTCCGATAGTAGTTCCTTCGCCGGTCCTTTTGCTGCAATCATACCTGTTACCAGTACGTACCCACGATCAGAAAGCTCTAACGACCGTTTTGCCCGCTGTTCGACGAGAAGTATGGATATTCCCGCGGTATTCTTCAGGGAAACGATCAATTGTAACATTTCCTCTGCTAAATTGGGAGCCAATGCTGCTGTTGGCTCATCAAGGATCAGCAATTTCGGAGCTGGCATCAGAGCCCGTGCCAGTGCGAGCATCTGTCTCTCTCCACCACTCAACAGACTGGCTCTTTGATTGATTCTCTCTCTCAGTATGGGGAACGATTCAAAGATCTGTTCTGATCGTTCATGGTAGTAACTGTCCCACTTCTTGACGAACAACCCCATCTTGAGGTTTTCTTCGATGGTCAGACTGGGAAAGACGTTATTGAGTTGAGGAACATAGCCAAGCGGGATACCTTCACGGATGATTTCATCTGGCTTCATCTGTCTCTTCCTGGTCTGTACATCAAGCCAGCCACGCTCCTCATCCCTGATTGTGACGCGCCCGTCAAAGATCTTCACAAGTCCGATGAGGGTCTTTATCAGCGTTGACTTCCCTGAACCGTTGGGACCGATTACGGTCACCATCTCGCGCTCATCGATATGAATATTCGCACCATTGATCACATGGAGTTTGCCATATCCTGAGACGATGTTCTCAGCACGCAGGAAAGCTTTGGTCATGAGATGGAAATAACCCGGAAAAAGATAGAAAAAGCTTCAGATGGATTCATCATCAGCTTTTCCGCTTACGTCTGATGGCAACAGTCACTATAGCCGCAAGACACAGAGCGACTAACAGTTCCAGATTCCCAAATCCTGATGTGCAAGATGATGTTTTGGGCTGGGCTTTCTCCACACACGTGGCTTTGTTGTCGGCGATAGTCCAGACGGAACCGTCCGGAAGAGTGATCTCTCCGGAATCGAGAGTTGCCACATCCTGCCATCTACCGAATGCCAGGTATGTCTCACCATCGAGTTGAACGTATTCGTAACGACCGATCACCTCACCGCGCTCGCCAAACTCGATGAATCCTGAAGCGCCATCGTATGTGACCCCATAGAGTTCATTCAGCAGTGTCTCACCATCGACGGTCTTCGCAGCGGCAAGTCCTTTGGCTGCAACATATACGGAATCGTAGGACAACGGTGCGTACGCGTTGAAGGCTTTTCCTGACGATTGACTGTACGCAGGTCCCTCCAGGAAGTTCCATTTGGGATCGAACCACGATTGGTTGAACGATTGATAGCCGCCGCCTGTCAACGGGACCGGTGTCGTTCCAATCATCTTCTGCATCGCTTTCTTGACCGTGGCATCGTTTGCAAACGTAGCGGTTGTGGACCAACCATCAGTAGCGATCCATGTACCACCCGATAGTTCGATTGCGCCCAGCTCCCATGCCTTCTTGACCGCCGCTGCCGCGTCAACGTCGATGAAATGTCCAACAACGAGTTCGGGTTTCACATCCACTATAGTCTGCACCTGGGCAGATACGTCGGTTGCACCCGGATCGAACTCCTGTTCGGTGATGATCGTGCCACCTCTGCCTTCAAAGATCTCAGTAAAGACCGTGATCAGACCGTTTCCGTAGGAGTCGCTCGTGTGAAATGTTGCTGCCCTGGTCCAGCCGAACGCCTGGGCAAGATCAGCGACCGCTCTTCCCTGATCGGCATCCGATGCAGCCACCCGCATGAAGTAGGGGTAGAGTGATCGATCACTGAGTGATGGCGAAGACGAAGCATACGAGATCTGTGGAATCTTCTGCGGACCGAGCTCAGCCGCCATTGCTGCGCTTACACTGCTCCCTGAAGAGCCGATGACGATGTGGACACCCTCGGCAATCAGTGCCTGTGCAGCGGCTGTACCGCCTGCTGCTGAGTTATCGTCATCTTTCACGATCGGGACAAGTTTAACATCCTCGGGGAGGATTCTATCAGCTCCCGACTGATTGTTAATCTCGCTGACAGCCATCAAAAAAGCATCGCGCCTGTCCCTTCCGGCATCAGGACGCTTAACAATAGGAAAAACTCCACCGATCTTGATCTCGGCAGGAAGTTCACTCTCCTCTTTCGGTTCTGCTGGTTGCGCTACTGCCGATGCCGGTAGTGTGGATACCAGTAGCACCGTGACCAGCAATATTGCTGTGCCATACAGTTTCTTCATGTTTTGCCTCCTATATTCCCTATTCTCTAAGAACAGTTGAAGTGTAATTCTGGAGTAGATATAATTTGCGCTGGTTCGGATTCTCTGCCTATGTATCCGGCGTTGTCATCGTATTCGCAAAGCCCCATCCGCGCCACCCCCGAATGGAATTCGAGAGCGTCCATGTCTCATTCAGTGTTGTTATTCATATCTTAACGTAATTTACTAAGCAGTATCTCTGAAACATTTCCAAATTCCTTGTCAGCTCTATGAGTGCATGGACGTCTCCAGAGAGATCCGGACGGAGATCTCTTCTATGACTCTGTAGACCAATACATTTAAATATTTTAGGAACGAGGGGGAAAATTATGTTCAGCGACCTTGAGAATCTGCCAGAACAATTAAATGCTGCTAGCATATTTGTCGATGAGAACATTCGGGATAAAAGAGGGGATAATATTGCGATATATTATGGTGATGAAATACTGACTTATCATGATGTTTTTAATGAGGTAAATAAAACAGGTAATGCCCCTGAAGAATTTGGGAGTACATGTAGAAGAAAGAGTGATGCTAATATTATTCGATTCGCCTGAGTTTGTTGCCAGTTTTTTCGGAGCAATGAAAATTGGTGCAGTTCCGATTCCTATCAATACAATGCTGAATTCGAAAGATTTTCAATATTACTTAAATGATAGCGGCGCTAAGACATTAATTGTTCAGAGTACACTGTTAAAAGAAATCAAAAAGATATAGGATGACTTAAAATATCTAAAAAACATTATCGTCGTCGGAAGTGCAGAAACTAAGTATCAATCGTTCGACGATTTTATAAAAAATGAATCCAGTGATTTGGAAGCAGCAGAGACTAGCAAAGATGACGTCGCATTCTGGTTGTATAGTTCAGGAAGTACTGGATCTCCAAAAGGAGTCGTGCACTTGCACCATGATATGCTCTATTGCAGTGATCTCTATGCAAAAAATGTTCTTGGAATACATGAGAAAGATATTGCATACTCAGCAGCAAAACTCTTTTTTGCATACGGACTCGGAAATAGCCTTTACTTTCCATTCAGGGTTGGAGCGTCAGCAGTCTTAGTTCCTGATAAACCGGATCCAGATAAGGTTTTCCATATAATTGAGAAATATAAACCTTCCCTGTTTTATGGTGTTCCAACACTATATACAAAAATGCTTCAAAGCATGGAAAATATGGACAAGAAACCAAATATGGATTCACTTCGCTTGTGCATTTCAGCAGGAGAACAGTTGCCTGAAGAAATATACCACAGATGGAAAAATCACACCAGTCTGGAAGTACTGGATGGAATTGGCACCACAGAAGCCTTGCATATCTTCATCTCAAATTTTAAAGAGAACGTTATACCTGGAAGTAGCGGTCAAATAGTTCCAGGGCATGATGCTAAAATTATAGATGAGAATGGGATGGATGTTGAAACAGGTGAAATTGGCAATCTACTGATAAAAGGAGACAGTAACAATACCCTCGCCATCAACCAACATTAATACTGCCGACTTTCGCTATCCACAACCCCTTTCTTGAATTAAAATTGGGTCTGGTTTTTGCGGTAGTAATTTTAATGTTTCGCGAACGTATCTGCTACCTACAAACTGTGCGTTAAGGTCCTGAACGCTAAAAGCCGGGTTATACCGACGAACAATGTGGCGAAGGTATTGATCATGACCG
>DAWR01000093.1 GCA_002506015.1 Candidatus Methanogasteraceae archaeon UBA261
TGATTTGCACCCGCAGGGTGCTTTTTTATTGAGGCTGTTGTACCTCCTGACCCATTTTTGCAACCATGATCTGGACCTGCCAAGACTTTTGCAGATTTTAGAATGGCGAACGCCCTCCGATATCGATTGACTGCATTGATACGCTCCTGTTCCTTTTCTGTACATGTTTCGTTTGATTCTGCCATAACGCATCATCGGATGCGCTATGTTTTTACGCTTGAAATTTCACAACTGTACGCGATGTGTTGAGCCTTACCAGCTACTGACCTGCCGGATATCCCCGAAAAACCGATTGTCAAAGTGGATCCGGAATGGTTGATGGAAGAAAACCCTGATGTGATCATTAAGATGATATATTGCAGTAGCGGTGGCAATTGCGGATATGGTGGAGATGACCCCCCGGAGATGAAAAAACAAAGAGAAGATCTCATGAACCGTTCCGGTGGGGAGGGCATGACCGCAGTTGCGAATGGCAGGGTCTATCTGATCGATAGAGACCTTTTTGGCAGCACAGCCAACTTCGTTGGTGCTACATATTATGGCTAAATGGCTCTATCCGGACTTGTTCGAGGACCTGGATCCGGAGGCATTCCATCAGGAGTACCTGACCGAATACCAGAGACTGGACTATGATCTGAGCGAGCACGGCGTGTTTGTGTATCCGCCGCTGGACTAAGTATGAAATCGGAGATACTGGTCGGAATAACCTTATGTTTCTTGCTGCTGGTACTCCCGGCAGCAGCATCCGGCTTCACGCACGGTCCATCTCCTAACCGGCGGATCGCACAACCTTAATTCCCGGGACCGTTATAGGCTATGGACGTGGATACACAGACAACCTGCGCCCGCGTATCCTGACTACTCCGCCCATACATGGCACTGAAAGAGATCGGGCTACATCGGGATATCGAGATGCTGAACGCGTGTGTGAAGAGACACATAACAAGCATGGACGACCTCCATTCTCGGTGGAATGAGTATCTCGAGATCGATTCCGAAATGACTTATGACCAGAAGGACGCGATTCAGGAGTGTGTAGCTGACCTGATAACAGAGGAGAACGGAGAACAGTGTCTTGAATGGAAATCGCAGGACGCCCTGATTCACGGGGCTACTGGGTGAGAATAATAGGGCGTGGCGATCATGGAACCTAAGAGTTCTACAGTAACCGCGGACGAGATCAGAGGGCAGTACAAGAAGTTCATCGGAGGGAAAATATTCTTGTAACTACTCAAGTATGCTGATTGGTCTCCGATTGCGACCATGCACTGTCAGAAAAACAACCGCAAAGGGTGCAGAAGAATGCTATAAGCATTTAACCATCTATTTCCCCTCCGCGCACTCTGCGGTTAAATTCCCGGTTTGGTTACAGTAGCCCCCAGGTCCAGGGTAGTCCCGGCACAGTGAAGTCTCCGATAGTGGTGTAGGTACCTGAATAGTTACCGGCAACCAAAGGGATCCCAAAGACCGACCACTTCCCCCACCCCCGCTCACTCGTGTCTGAGCGCATCCACCGGATGCATCTTCGCAGCAGACCGTGCCGGCAGAAGTCCTGCCAGAACCCCGATTCCACACGAGAAGAGAAGCGCAAAGGCTGCAAGCTCCCACGAGATCCACGCATGTAACAGACCGACCCCCATCTCTTTACCGATCATTTCCACGCCCAGTGCCATCACGAAGCCGAGCACCGCCCCGATCACGCCTCCAAAGACGCCGATCAGACCGGATTCGACGAGAAACATCATCAATATCGTGTTGTTCTCAGCTCCAAGTGCTTTGTAGATCCCGATCTCCCGCGTCCGTTCCGTAACCGAGGTGTACATCGTGTTCATGATTCCAACTCCTCCGACGAGAAGTGAGATTGCACCGATCCCGATCAGAACCGCGGAGACCGCACTGAGAATCGAACCGACCATATCGCCCATCTGCGCCGCGGTCATGACGCTGAAATCCTCCTCGTCATGCAGTTTCTCCATTTTATCCCGGATGCGCTCTGCGACGTCCTCGGAGTCTGCACCCTCCTTGACCTTCACGAAGAAGAAGTCGTATTCGTCACTCACATCAAAAAGCCGCTCCGTATCATCGAGGCTCATGTAGATAGACATGTCATCGTCCCGGTTCCCGATCTCCTCTATTATTCCAACGACCTTGAAGCCCTGCTCCTTGATCTCGATCTTGTCCCCGATCTCGACCTCTTTGTAGGTATCCCTAACCTTAAACGCCTTGTGCGCAACCCAGTACCCGATTGTTATCTTGTGTGTGTCTTTATCCTCTATAAATCGACCCGAATCAACTTCGTATCCCTGAGCATCGAAGAAAGCGTCTTTCCCGATCGATGGTACCATGCCTGTTATCGACGCGACAGAATCGATATTCTTGTAGCTCATAACCGATGTCCGGTAGATCATGTAGCAGTTGAAATCGACGCCCCGCACCCCCTCAACAGCCCGCACGTCCCGGTCCGTGAAGTAGGTCGATGCGGCAGTCGGACCGAATGCACCCGGCGGAACCGGCATCATGATGATCTTGTTCGCACCCATCTTCCCGAACTGCTCGTCCATGTAGACCTGCATCCCGACCCCGATTGAGATCAAGCCAACGATCGCCATGATCCCGATCACAATTCCGATTATTGTCAGGTAGCTCCGGGTTTTACGCTGCACTATGCCTTTAAAGCAGAACCGGAAGTAATCCGAGAGTTTCATCTGGCTATGATCCTTTTAATGCGTTTTCTGAAGACGAAGATGAGTATCAGAACCAGCGCTCCGATGAGTATCCCCATGTAACCGCCGCCATTCGGCGCAATCGCTTTCAGTTCCGCAGGACTGTAGACTTTTATCGGTACATTAGCACTCATACTGTACTGGTTTCCGTAATCATCCGCATAATCCACCTTAACAGAGACGTTATCGCATCCCGCCGTATCTGGGATGATCACGAAATCCGCAGTGTCGTAGTCATCGCTCTCGATGTCACCGATGTAGCAGGTGTCGGCATCAATCAGCTGGAATTGTTCCCCTTCAGAGATTGTGAGGACGACGTGCTTTGCACGTGCAAGACCCCGGTTTGCAACACCTATCGTAATCTCCCCGACCGTTTTTGGCGTGAGCATCTCCTGCGAGTCTATGTAGACAAATAGCGTGTTTCCGCTCGTTACGGGCACCAGAACCGAGTAGAATTGAGCAGACTGCACCCCATGCGTCTCGTTCTCGTAGTGAATTGTGATCGGCAGTGGATACTGGGACGGTGTCGTGGTATCGACAAAAAAACTCGATTCGACGATTGCGGTCTCTCCTGGCGCTATCGTGTCGATGTAGCTGATGGAGGTTTTTGGAAGGATTTCGTTCGGGACTTCGCTTGAGATTTCGCTCTGACTCCCAAAAGAGACTTTCACATTCTTTGCGGGTCCGGTCCCCACATTCTTGATCGAGAATTTTGCATCAAACTCGGATTTGGGATCCGCCTCCGGGAGCTCGGCGTCTATGAGTACGAGATCCGGATCCCCCATCACCCGAACCGTGATCTCGAACGTGCCCATTGTGGTGAGATAATTGCGATCAAAATTCCCACTGTACGTGACGTTGAGATCGATTACATACTCTCCGGACCGTGCATCAGGGTCAACACTCAGAAAATACTCGGTGTTTGCGGTCTCCCCACACCGGAGTTCTGGGAGCGTCTGCGTTGCCTCATCGGTCTCTTTCAGCTCAAACGGCTCTTTTGCGTCCAGGTACCAGACGATATTCTGCGCAGGCTCGTCCCCGCAGTTCGTGGTCTTGATGACCAGTGTCAGCTCCTCGCCTGGCTGTGCAGGGTATGAAATCTGTCTTAACAGAGATACAACGAGCGAGGGAGCGTCGGTGTGGTATAGGTCGATGTCGGTCACACCAGTGCTGGCTCGTGCGCCAGCATGGGGCACCGCGAGCACTGTGAGCAGTATACATGCGACTGTGAACCGTGCGAGCCATTTCATAGTGTGTAATTGTATGTTATTGCATATATCGTCTCACATCCAATACCCACAGTTCGGCAAATGGCATGCGGAATGTGTAATCATCGACATAGCCAGCAAAGATAGTGATTAGGTGTGGGCACTATGAAGATCGCTTGCGGTGCTTAACCGAACACAGATGTATCTCCCTCCGCGTACTCTGCGGTTAAATTCCTGTGCGGCTCATGTTGTGTTTTGGGTCAAGCAGTGCCAGTATGGCGAGGTCGCATGATGCTGTTGCAGGTACTTGAGTAGTTACGTTACAATTAGCTCTACCATCGTAATCACCAATTGCAAGGGAACCGCGTCTCTACACAACGCTTGTCCGGTCATCTGGTTCCCCATGATCGGCTTTATATGCTATGACCGTTTCAGCATGGTATATGTTCAGAACCATCTTTGTGCTGGATATATTCGATGGGGTCGTTGTGCACGCGCTCCGTGGCGAGCGGGAACAGTACCGCCCGATTGCGGAATTCAGTTCGGTCTGCAAGACATCGGACGCTCCGGAGATCGTTAAAATGCTCAAACCGGACGAGGTGTATGCCGCGGACCTCAACAGGATCCGTGGAGTCGGTAACAATTACCAGGTCATACAAGAAGTCTCCCGGCACTGCAAAACGATACTCAGTTGCGGTGTTGTGTCTGCAAGAGATGTTGCAGAGGGGCTCACAATCGCAGATACCGTCACAATCGGAACCGAGAATGCGGATTTTAATGTCATCGAAGAGGCATGCAATACTGCTGATACTGGTAGGCTGGATGTGAATATCGACTTGATGGGTGGCGAAATCCTCACAAACACCGGGATGTCGCTCGCTCCGCTGGAGGCAGTCGAGAGGCTGAATGCATATCCGATAAGCGAGTTGATCATAATCGACTTAACGAATGTCGGTACAGAATCGGGCATCAACGTCTCTTTTCTCGAGGACGTGGTCGCATGCTCGGATCATCCGGTCATATTTGGAGGCGGCGTTAAGGACATGAGCGATCTTGATCTGCTGCGCGCTATTGATATCAGTGGCGCGCTGGTTGCAACCGGCGTGCACAATCTGGCAATTCCAGTAGGGGTGCTGGGTCGTAGTTGAGGGTATGCACAGTAATATATGGTGCGGAATGTGTGTTACAAAGAGGGGATTTCCGGGCGCATCGGGATTGAATCGTTCGTTGCACCACACCAGGGACGTTTTGAGAGCGTAGAAAGGGTTAATAACATTGAGTTATAATCCCCGATCTGGAACGTGTTGCCAGGGTCCGAACACCCGGGATCCACCATGGTGTGAATGGTGTGGCAACCATTTCACAAATCACTTTATATTGGTGCGGCGTCATAATGATTATTACCACGTACTCTTTTAACAATCCGTTCGCGTGGCGTGGCTTCCAGGCGTGCAGCCCTCCTACACCGGGGCTGTGCGCTTTCATACACCAATTTTGACATGAGCAACGGCGTATGGTGCCGATTGCAGCAAAAGGTAGGGGGCATTTCACCAACTTCACGACTTTTGGTTTTGGAGAACTGCAAATGCGCGATAGGGTGGGCACAATAGTTAAACTGTAATTTTAGCACAGTATATGCCCTATCTGACATTCCGCACGTGTTTTTGTAAGAAGATCTATTTTTGCAAATGGTGAATAGTGGCTACTGATTGTGATTTTTTGTTTTTGAAGATAATCTATTTATTAAAATACATATTTATNNTTTATTAAATAAACATGTAAAGCACTCTCTGTTGAAATTGGATGGGTTGTGCCACCACAGTATAAAAATAATATTTTTCAGATATTCAAAACCGCTACCAGTAGAAATTATGGAAAATGAATGACAACCTGCGGAATGTGAGTTAGATGTTGTTCTGATAGCCATTGAGCTCCGCCCATGTCATCCCACAATAAATTACGGGGCAGCCCCCCGATTTGATGGGGTTTCGGAAAACCACAAGAAAAATTCCGGTTCTGCTGTTTTTTGTGGTCGCTAACAGTAGACCTCGCATATGCGGAAATCGTGGGGTTTCACAGCCAGTTCTCA
>DAWR01000130.1 GCA_002506015.1 Candidatus Methanogasteraceae archaeon UBA261
TTGCTTATCTCTTTTACAATCAGTTGCTCTTCTTTGCTGTGGTCGGTTCAGGGAGTATGGAGCCAACACTCATGACTGGCGACCTCGTCCTGATCCAGAACATAGATTGCGAACCGCAGATAGGAGACATTATCATGTTCGATACGAATTCCGTCATGATACCGGTGATTCACAGGGTTTACAGCGTCTCTGAACAGGGGTTCAGAACGAAAGGTGATGCCGTCGCCGGGTCGCGAACGGATGACTGGGTGGTCTTGGATGATCAGGTCTGCGGGGAGGGTGTAGAGATCGGCGGAGAACCAATTGTGATCAGGTCATTTGGCAGATACTTCATCGAGGAAGCGGCGGACGGCGAGACATACACAAAATACGGCAAAGAGTACGGATTCGTGAAGAAATTTGTGCAGTCTGTGAGATCACTCGGGCTCGTGATCTTTATTGTATGTATCCTGATGTATATTCTCAGCGCGAAAAGATAAAGTAGACTCGGGTTCGATCTTTTGACTATGCAACCCAGTAATCGAGAAGCAAAGAGACCCGGCATCTCGTTCAAAGAGAAGTTCGGCGTATTCTGCATGATCATAGCCTCGATCTATCTGATCTATGTCTCGATATTTCCAATTATATTCAATCTCACAGGCGATTTCAACGGATTTGATCTCGCAATCAACATAATCATCTTTATAATCGGCATAGGGGTTTTGAACAGCGCGATTCTGTTTGCGCGAAGAACGATGCTCCATGCAGAGTCAATCGATCTCGCATTCGATGACTTATATCCGAGACTCGAGCCGGTACTGCGCGAGGTCGCATCGGTTCAGGTCGATTTTGAGATTATGAAAGACCGACTCGATGCGATGAACCGGAACATCGAGCACTTGAGACGGCAGATCGGACCTGCTGAGCCCCCTCGTGACGCAGGCAGTCTCAGCGGCACAAGCGTGACAGCATTCCTACACATAGTCCTGCTCGCAAACATCACGCTCGGAGTGTTCATATTCCTGCTTCAGGACACCCGCGGATACACCCCTTACGTCTTGACGGTTCTGTATGTGATCTGGTGGCTCACCATAACCGCCGAGTACGACCTGTGGAATGTCTCTGGCGCATGGACCTGGATATTCGTACCGATTCTATTCGTCCCGGCGATATGCATCCTGACCAACAGACTCGCAGGAAGTTACACGCTACTAGCATGGATGGCGCTTGGGCTGGTGATCTATATCGGGTCTTATTATCTGTGGGGTAGGTATCTCATACACGAGATGCTCCCATTCGACCTGCACCACCACCCGAAGATTGAACGCGTAAAGACGCGTTATATGGGCTGGAATCGAGAGGATAAGTAGTAATCAACATTCCCGGCACATATCCGGAGGTCAGGATCGGATCATCTCCAAAAAATAATGATGCACCCGTGTATCCGCGACTATCTCCGGGTGGAATGCGAGTGCAAGCATACTATCCTGCTGTGCGGCGACCACGTACTCCCCGAACCGCGCAAGCACAGACGCATCGCTTCCGCATCGCACGATTGCTGGCGCACGGATGAAGACCGCTGGAAACGCTTTTCCGACACCCGTTATGTCAATGGATGCTTCGAATGAGTTGCACTGCCTCCCGAATGCGTTTCTTCTGACCTCGATATCCATTGCCCCGAGCAGATTCTCTTTTGCGAGGAGTATGAGACCTGCGCACGTCCCGAGTATCGGAACCTCTAATTTGATCGCATGCACAATCTCTGCGTCGATGCCTTCTCTCTGCATGAGTCGTGCAAGCGTGGTACTCTCCCCGCCCGGCAGAACGATCGCATCGCAACCAGAAACGAGTCCGCTACGCTTGATTGTGATGACCTCACCATGGCAGTCTCGCTCGGCGAGCGTGCGCTCCAGCGCGCTCACATGTTCTGCCACGTTCCCTTGGATTGCGATGACACCGATCTTCATCCATCTCAGCGTCTTCTGCGAGTATGGATAAACGTTTTGATGAGATTGCTTGGGAACTATGTTTGGCTATGTGGAGAAAAACCACGAGATTTCATGAGATTGACACAAGAAGAAACCACCGCGAACATTATGGGCGCAAAGTTGGTCGCAGGCAGTTGCGCGGAATTCGATGGTATCGGTGTTCCGCTGATCAGGGCGCGGTAGATGCAAACCTTTTCGATGCGAGGGGTTACATAGAGGTTGCAGACATGTCGCAAAAACCAAACACGATTGAGGAATACGACGAGATTCTCAGGGAACTCAGAGAACTGATAGTTGCGAAGAACGCTGATTACGGCGATTCGTGGAGGCAGATGAGGCTTCCATCGATAACAGATCAGATACTCGTCAAAGTGTGCAGAATACGCAGTCTTGAGGAGTCAAAAGACGCTCCGAAAGTTTCTGAGGGGGTTGAGTCCGAATATCGGGACATTATCAATTATTGTATATTTGCGCTGATCAAATTACGCGAAGCAGAAGAGCCATGACCAAGTCGGAACAGGGGCGTTACATCATCCTGGGCAGCATCGACGGCATTCTTGCGGTGCTCGGGGGTGTAATCGGGGCATCAACCGCGGGCACTCCGAACGAAGGGGTTGTACATGTGGGAATCGGTGTTGCAGTCGCGCTCGCTGTGACAAACGGCATAGGCTCGTATCTCGCAGAGAGCACGGTTGAGTACGCCAAACTGGCTGAGAAGGAGCGACCGCTCCTCCGGCGGCTGACAGGCACGAAGATCGAGAGAGTGACCAAACGAAAGATATATCTGGACTCAATCACGCACGGGGGCGCAAGTTTTGTAGGCTCTCTGGTACCGATCGTACCGTTCATGACAATCGAGTCGAATGCGCTTGCGGTATCGATTGCGGCAAGCCTCTCAGCGCTGGTTGTGCTTGGAATTTACTCAGGAAGACTCTCAAAGCAGAACATCGTCGTGTCCGTTGTGAAGATGGTTATTCTGGGCGTTCTCGTCGTGGTGCTGGTCAGCTTGCTCGGGTGCGGGCATTGATACGAAAGATTGGTAGCGGACTTGTTGCTAATCAACGTTCGCCCCCCATATAGTGTGGATATCCCCATATAAAACCCCGAGATTACACAAGATTGACACAGAAATCTTGTGGGAATCTGTGCAATCTCGTGGTTACTGCCATAAGTTATCGGGCATGTACTGTAAGCCCAACTGCAAATGGAAAAAGACAGGATCCTCGGAGGTCCAAGGAGGAAAAACGCGTGATTCATTAACTGAGCGATATTTGGTGTGCAATTGAAGTTCACAAGCATCCGGGACGTGGTCTTCTTGAATTTATTTACGAAGCTCTAGGAATGGTTATGATGGATTGAGTAGCACAGTCGTTTGATGAGAAGCGCGATCACAAAAGACGACTTGATCGATTACATCAATCTGAACAAAGATGCGATAAAGTTCATCGTTTCATTCATAGCCCTCTGTACCTTTTTTTATCTGCTGTACTACTATTTCATGGATCGTTTTGCTTTTCTTGAGAATATGACCGCGTTCCTTCTTGGTTTCTTGCTGCACATCCTCGGCGTGAGCAATGTTGCGAGCGGGAACAACGTGATACTGGAAGGCTTATCGCTCAAAATCATCGATGAGTGCACAGCCATGTTCGGATCCATCGTGTACATCTCCTGCGTCCTCGCGTATCCCACTGACGCAAAGAAGAAGCTCACAGGAATTGCTCTCGGAATTCCGTCCCTCTATGCGATTAACATGGTTCGACTCGTGGTTCTCGCTTTTGTGGGGTTATGGTATCCCGAATCATTTGAGTATGTGCACACCTACCTATGGCAAACGATCTTCATCGTCTTCGTGATCGCAATCTGGCTTATCTGGGTGGACCGGGTGGTGAAATGACTGACAGGATCAAATTTCTCACAACCCTCATTGTGAGATTCCTGGTGCTCACCTTCGTCTTCTTCCTGATCTGGATTCCTATAGGGGAGCTATATCTAACGCTTCTGGCATGGGCATCGAAGTGCGTGCTCTGGGTCATGGGTTACCACACAACGCTGGTCACTGGTGAGGGCGCGCCGTACTTTCTGTGCCGCGGATTCGAGATTGGAATGAAGGATGCACATCTCGCGAACTTCAACATAATTCCCCTGATCGCGCTCATCCTTGCGACGCCGGGAGTTGATCTGATGCGAAGGGCGAAGATGCTTGTAATCGGCGTATTCGTGCTCTTCTGCATGCATGTCATCGATTTTGTCTCACATTTCCCGATGAACTTCAGTGGTTCGGCGATCGCAGAGATCATTGTGGTATTCATGGGGGTTTGTGAGGTTGCAGTCCCGTTCGTGCTCTGGTTCGTGCTTGCGCATAAGGAGATACTCGGCAGTATTCGGTGAGGGTGTATGGGGTGGCGTGCCTGAAATCGGCACAGTCGTGGGAACATAGGCGCAGGTGGTCGATTATTGGATTAAAATGTAATCCCCAAAGTTGAGTTACAGAGGCGGGAAAAAAGATGCTGGAAGGTGAGATGTAATGAAGGGACCGGCGAGCCAGAGCGGGGTGGGCGATGAAATGCTACGAACGATCGCACGAGAGCTTGTCGGCACGATTCGAAACAATCTGACGATTGACTGGACGTTATGAGAGAGTGGTCAGATAAAGCTCAGAGTGATTGTCAAACGAATACTCCGGAAGTACGGGTATCCCCGGACAAGCAGAAAAAGGCGACAGATGCCATGCTGGAGCAGGCAGCGCTGATGTGCGATGATTGGACTGTTAAATCCCCTGGAAAAATGGAGAGTGAAATGGGGTTATGACCCCCACTCAGTCTCAAAGTGCATCAGTCCTTGATCTTCTCAAACGAGTCTTTGTGCTTGCAGACCGGACACTCTTCCGGCGCAGCATCAGCGTCGGTTGTATATCCACAGTTTGTACACCTATATTCAGCCATTGGTTGTCACCTCCTTTGTTTAGATTGTCTTCTTGCAGAAATACCAGTCCTTGCAGTCATAGCCCTCACCAAGCCGCTTCTCTGCCTCGTCCGTTGTTGCAGGCGGCGGCACAATCGCCTGATCGCCTGGTCTCCAGTCAGCAGGCGTTGCGATCCCATACTTGTCTGCCGCCTGCAGGGCATCAACGAGCCGCAGAATCTCATCCATATTCCTGCCTGTTGAGAGCGGGTAGTAGATCATCGCCCGCAGGATCTGGTCGGGATCGATCACGAAGACGCATCGCACAGCAGCGGTCGCACTCTGTCCCGGGTGGATCATTCCGTACAGCGTCCCGACATTCATGTTAAGGTCCGCAATCACCGGAAACGGTATCTTAACACCCATCTTCTCCTCGATGTTCCGCACCCATGCGATATGCGAGTGGACGCTGTCAACGCTGAGTCCGATCAATTTGACACCGCGCTTCTCAAGTTCCGGGTGCATCTTTGCAAAGCCTATAAACTCTGTTGTGCATACCGGCGTGAAGTCTGCCGGATGCGAGAAGAGGATGACCCACCCTCCCTTGTAGTCGGAGAGTTTTATTGGTCCGTGTGTTGTCACAGCCTCAAAGTCAGGGGCAGTCTCCCCCAGATGAAGCATCGGGCGTGCCTGTGCCTGTTCTGCTGTGCTTTCTTCGTCCATATCCATCACATCTGCCTGTTCAATCTTTCAGTTGTTTCAGTGCATTCCGAAACATCGCAACACCAGGGGCACCTGACGTCATGAATACGACCTCGAGCGTCTCCACGATCTCCTCTTTTGTTGCTCCGTTGTTGATTGCGTTTCGCATCTGCGAGTCCACACAGGGCTCACACCGCTGCGCTGCAACCGAGGCGAGTGCCATCAATGTCTTCACCTTAACAGAGAGCGCACCATCCTTCAGTATACCTTCATCGCACTTGTGATAAATCCTGAGGAAGGATGGATCGATCTCTCCAATCGTCTTCATGATATCAGGGGTGAACCCGATCTTCTTGCTTATGTTCTTTACAGTTTGTTCTCCCATATTATATACCTCCTATTTTCTTCAGTTTCTTACAGCCGCTCATCGACCCCGCCACTGATGGTGGTGTCGCATTCCGGAATGTAGCAGCTAACATCAATGAAATCACATCTCTCGCCGCACGATGGACACTGTTCCGGTGGCACGTCCGCTTCCAGCGTATATCCGCAGTTTGAGCATTTCCAATTGGTCATACCATTAACCTCCTGACTCTTCAGCAGCCCGCGAAGTTCTCTGCCTCGTGCTCGCCGCAGAACCAGCATGTTTCAGGATTGTCGCCTTCGACAAACGTCATCTGCCCACATGTGAGACATGCGAACTTGGTGTCGTGTACAACCGGTGTTCCAGGTGGCAGTACCGAAACGGTTCCGGTGACTTCCCAGAGCCCGTGCAGGTTGCAGCGCGAGACCGCACGCAGTTTGACAGATCCCACGTTATCGAGCCTTATCGTGAAGACGGTCTTTGGCTCGGTGAGTTGTGGTGTCAGGTCTATTCGTGTTAGGAATACGTCCTCTGCATACAGCCCGATCCACTGGATATGGTGTCCCGGCTCATTCGGATGCTTGAGCATCCCGCCAACCTCAATTTCGATGTCAAACGGCTCCCGTGCCGCAACCTTCACAGGAATGCTGATATGCGGCAGGTGCTTCTTCTCAAGCTCTGTCAGATTCATCAGGTTCGCTGCTCTGTTTATTCGCAGAAACTGTTCATCAATAACATTTTCAACCATTGTTTATACCGCCCTCGATTTATTCAACAGGTTTGAAAAACTCTTTCCCAACACCACAGGACGGACACTTCCAGTCGTCTGGCAGGTCCGAAAATGCTGTTCCAGGTTCGATTCCGCTCGTAGGGTCACCCCTCTCCGGGCGGTACAGGTAGCCACACATCTTGCATCGATAGTTCGTCATAGTGTGCCCTCCTTTTACTCAAACAAGATCCATCGGAACGCCACAGCAGACGAGCTCTCCGGCTCCTTCCTCTATTACCTGAACAACGTTTCCACAGATACTGCATTCGTAAACTTCTCCTTTAGCCGTCATTATATACCTCCTATTTAGTATTCTTCACACTTAATCTCGAAGTATTCTCTCGGATGATCACATGCCGGACACTCAACAGGCGGTTCCTTGCCCTCATGTATGTATCCGCATTTCCTGCAGACCCAGNNNTGACCTTCGCATCCTTCGTAAAGACCGTATCCTTCTTGACAGTTGCAAGCAGTTTCCGATACCGCTCTTCGTGATGCGCCTCTGCAACCGCTATCGATCGAAGTCTGCTGGCAATCCTGTCCAGCCCTTCGCTTTCGGAAACGTCTGCAAACTCCGGATACATCGTCGTAGTCTCATAATTCTCGCCAGCGATCGCTGCGGCGAGGTTCTCAGCGGTTGTGCCAAGAGTTAGCGGGGCTGTGGCTTCAACATTGATCTCATCAGGTTTTTCAGGAATCTTCTGTCGCAGTTCATCGATCATCCTGAAGAGCCACTTCGCATGTTCCCGTTCATTCTCTGCAGTCATAAGGAAGATATCTGAGATCTGCTCAAAGCCCTCCTTCTTTGCAACTTTCGCATAGAACGTGTACCTGTTCCGTGCCTGACTCTCACCGATGAAGGCTTTTGTCAGGTTTTCAAGCGTCTTTTCCATGACTCTAACTGCCTCCTGGCTTCATGCTGTATACCTCGGTAACCGTAACAGTGACAAGGTTCTTTGGCGCTGGAAAACCCATTCCAGCAAGTTCTTCCTTTGCCGCGTCAAATAGAGGTCCGCTATCTGCAAGCGTTGCGGTTCCCTTGAGCTGATATCCTGATGCGGTCTCTGCGTCCACGATATCGATTGCAACCCTTGGGTTCTCCATTAAGTTCTTTCTCGTGTGTTCTGAGAAGATATCTGCAAACTGGATCGTCTGCTCATCAACGATCTTGAAGCTGCCCTTCGGCGAGACATTCGGCACACCATCTTTTGATGCCGTTGCAACCGAGCCCCAACTGATCTTTTCAAGAACCTTCTTTACGTCATCTGTAATCTTATCCATCTTACCCACCTCCTATCTCTTCTCGGAAAGTGCTCTTGCGATACTCTCGCCAAGTTCTCTTGACTCCTGTCTTATCTTGCCGGTTATTGCACCTGATACCTGCAACCCGGGTTCTATCACATCCATGCCCCATTCCTTCATAGCAACGGTTATGATCCCGACAGCTTTGGGGCGGGTTGCGTAAGGTCCGAATGCTGCCCCGACCTTCCCAGACAGATCAAGGCTTCCAGCCTTCTTTAGTAGTTGCGCAACAAAGACGACCGGTTTCATCTCATACGTTGATGAACCGATCGCGACGGCATCTGCCGAGTCCATGATCGCGAGCGCGTCATCAACACTCGTTGTACTCCTGCCGTCCGGTACATCCTCGGTCAAATTACCAAGCAGGAGCACCTCAGTCTCAAGACCCTCAGACCTTGACCCGTCATCTACTGCCGCTGCCATCTCGGCAGTATTACCAGTTCCAGACCCATAGATTACTGCTAGTTTAGCCAATTACAACACCTCATTTGTGTTTATAGGATGTTTAAGGAATGCTCGGCATATAGTGCATATAGCTGTCAAACATCCTGATACGCACGGAATGCGTACGTTTTACGCGCGCTTCAGCCCCCCTTTGAAGGACAACTTTAAAAACTTATCGTTCAAATGTCGTCAAGAATTGGTGAATTTAAGACGATATTCGCAAAACCGCCGCCCAATGCCGATTGTGCTGTGTGAATAAGCCACCAAAACTCTTATTACAGATCACATAATTGAGTACCAGCAAGGTGATCAAAATGGCAGAAGAACATAAACTTGCACACGAAGAACCAACACAGGGCGCGATTGGCGAGATTGAGGAACTCAAGATCGAGATCGTTGAGATGCTGAAGGATGCGGCAGTCAAGTTCCCTGTGAAGAACGTAAACGAGCTAAAGAATCTCTTCCCGCCGGGAACCAAGATGACCTGCAGGGTTGGTGGCAAAGAGACGCACTTCGATGAACTCGCAGAGACGCTCAACACCGGTGACTTCCCACTCGAAGACGCATCAGCGGTTGCGTCAAAGATACTATCAAGGTGTTCCCTCACATAGGCGGGGGACCACTCTTATTTCTTAGGAACGAAGGATGCTTGGTACAAAATCATGGCAGACACAAAACCAAAACTTGTAATCGTCTACGGAACAGGGACGAACAATACCAGAGCTGTTGCAGAAGGAATAGAGGCGGGTGCACGGGACGAAGGCGTTGATACCGCGCTCTTGAATGTGGCGGATCTTCCAAAGGAAGAGATCGTTGCAGAGATCACAGGTGCACAGGGAGTCGCGATAGGCTCACCCACATACAACCGAAAGCCGATTCCTGCGATAGTAACGCTTGTAGAGATGCTGAAGGATGCCGATATGGACGGTAAGGTCTGTGCAACCTTCGGAGCTTATGGGCACAGTGGAGAAGCTCCAAAGACGCTCAAGAGGGTGCTTAAGCCCTGCAACATGGAACAGATGGAGGTTCTGCGGATCCTCGGAAAACCATCGGGTCCGACACTGACCGAATGCCGGGAGTATGGTGCGGAGATCGCAAGAAATATGCTTGAGAAGTGATGTTGATCGCATTCAACCAAGACGAGGCGATTAAAAATGAAGTTTGATGAGATACTGAAAGGAAGAGATGCCGAAGGTAGGGAGAAGCACGTCCCAACAATCGAGATTGGTAAGGGGCGTGGAGAAGGCGATGTGGATGTTGTCCGGGTGGTTGTGGGTAAGGATGTGCCACACCCAAACACCGCGGAGCATCACATCGCATGGGTAGAACTGTATGGAGTAAAGAAAGACGGGCAGGTCGTTGATCTTGGCAGAACATTGTTTGCCCCCGGATACACAAACCCGAATGCCAGGTTCCAGGTGCCTGCTCCCGAGTTCAAGGCTTTCTGTGCACTTGCCTACTGCAACATCCACGGCGTATGGGAAAACTGTGTAGAACTGTAGATGGAAGTGTAATCATGTTAAGCGAAACGATGACGGAACGCCTGAATGAACAGATCAACAACGAGATCTATTCAGCGTATCTCTACATGTCGATGTCTGCCTACAGCACGTACACCGGGCTGAAAGGCTTTGCCAACTGGTTCATGATTCAGTATCATGAGGAGATGTCACATGCGATGAAGCTCTATGACTACATCAATGACCAGGGCGGGCGGGTAAAGCTTTCTGCGATAAAGGAGCCGCAGGCAGAGTTTGAGTCACCTCTTGATATGTTTGAGAAGACCCTCACACACGAGAGATTCATCACAGGATGCATCAACGATCTCGTGGACCTTGCGATTGCGGAGAAGGATCACGCCACAAACATCTTCCTCCAGTGGTTCATAACCGAACAGATCGAGGAGGAGGGAAATGACAACGATATCATCGCCCGGTTAAAGATCGTTGGAGAGGACGGTAACGGACTCCTCATGCTTGATCGGGAACTATCAGCACGGGTATTTACGCCTCCTGCGGCATCCGGTACATGAAACTGAACTGTTCCATCGACGAGATAAAGAGATTTACGCCCCATGAAGCTAAAAAGATCCTTGATAGCGATGCGTTAGGCGCATTCCAACTGCTGGACGTGAGACAGCCCCGTGAATACGAGGCAGGACACATTCCCGGAGCGAAATTAATCCCGCTTGGGGAACTTGAGTACAGGTACGGAGAACTCGACAAGGAACACGGAATCATTTCGTACTGCCGAACTGGTCACAGGAGCATGGCTGCAAGCATCCTACTCTGCGGTCTCGGATTTGAGAATGTCTACAATCTCAACGGAGGGATCCGTACATGGGACTACGAGGTCGTCAAGGGAACCACCGAAGATAAACTGATAACGGGGGGCGAGGAGACTTTTAATGTCCTAATAGTTGCACTCATGCTCGAGAAGGGCGCACTCGAGTTCTACACAAAGGCGCAAAGGCTGGTCAAAGACGAGAAAGCGGTAGAGGTCTTTCAGAGACTTGTTGCGATGGAAGATACGCACCTGCAGAGGCTGTATATGCGGTATAGCCAGTTGCTCTGGGAGATGAAATCGCTTCTCGGTGCTGCTGACGAGTTACCATCGCTCGACCAGTTGAGGGAGGAACTCTCCACTGCCTACATGGAAGGCGGTATGAGAATCAATGAGGAACTGGTGAAGATAGAAGATCTGGAGTTTATGGACGACCTTGAAGCTCTTGAGATCGGTCTTGAGAAGGAGTATGCGGCTTATGACTTCTATACACGGGTTGTAGATACGGTGGGTGATCATAAAACCAGGAATCTGCTCCATGAACTTGCAGGAGAAGAGAAGGGGCATATCAACCTCTTGCTCAGGGAGATTGCGGGACGCGATGGGACTGCTTAAGCGCACTTGTTGTCCGCGGGGCGGTGACTGAGGGTGGCGCATAAGTGAGCATCACACAAGCCTGTGTGCTGATCGCCTCGATGGTCTTGAGCCACACAGTCAGAGGTGCGGGCGCCACTTATTCCCGGTATATAAAATCGCAAAGCTAATACAATAATATTATTTTTAATAAACTATAATTCCAGTCTCTCCAGCTCAGTCCCAATATATGCAAGAACATCGGTCAAATTCACAGCAGGTCCGGAAAGGATATTTGCCCCCTCGTGGACATTATGTGGGAAATCGGGCAGTTCCTTGTGGTGCGGGGCATTGTCCCACCGTTTTACCAATTCATCCCCCTTCTGCCAGTGGTACGAATAATCTCGAAAGCCCGCTCCGACAACTTCTGATACGTATAAAACGGAGCCGTCTTTCAGGATTGCATTCGCTTTGATCAGTTCAATATCAGGCTCGACCAGACTTTTTGCAATACGAAGTTCAACGACACTACTATGGCTTCTTAAAATCGTTATCGTTCTGACTACAAGCATCGGGACGACTCCTCACAGACGGATTTCCAGTAATGATATGCTCCGAAGTATGCCTTCCATTCAATGTAGTCATCCCATCTTCCAAAATCTTCCTTATCAGATGAATTGAGCTGCTGTTCAAAATCTTCAAAAACAACACCATATTTTGTCTCAAATCTCTGCATAGCCATTTCATATTCTTTCATTTTGGACAAACTCAAATCATGCACTATGTTTACGATAGCCGATCTTTCATTCTCGAATAAACCGCGGTGCACCAGACTTGAGATGGGACTCCAGACATCCTTAGGGATCGTTACGGTTTCCATGCATAACACCTACCAATAAAACCAGTGTTTCATCATAGATATAATGCTTACCTATCACATCAGTTCTTCCGACTCTCCTGGTTGAGGCTATATTCAAATTCTGAGAATTTAAACATATCTGCAATCACAACCTTCATCACATATTGATAAGCACATCTTAAGATCACGCCTCATACGATTTGTTACCCCCAGTCAGAACATAAATCAGCATGTTACGAACATTCTATCAACAGTCCAAACCCCGATCACCACCATCCGGAAGTCACATACCCCAAACCATGGGATCCGCCACCCTCTTCGGCACAATTAGCATCTTCGTAAGCCTCGTAAACCGGATGCACATCGGTTCTATCATATTCTATCGGCTGCTCTTCGGGACTACCGCAATCGCAATCTTCTTCGCATGTTGCGGCAAGCTTGGTGAACTGTGTCTTAAGGAGAACAAACGGCACATCTTCCTGCTGGGCATCTTACAGGCGGGAACGATGCTCTCATATTTCATCTCTGTTACGTACACAACAGTCGCAATTGCCGTACTCCTGCTCTACACCGCCCCAATCTATGTTACCCTCCTCTCGCCCCTCCTATTAAAAGAGCCTGTCACCAAGGCAGCAGCCTATCCGCGCTCGTACTGACACTCTCGGGGGTCATCCTCATAATCCGGCCCGGTGCAGTCTTCCATGATATGGACCGCATGTATGCAATCGGGCTTTTGTGCGGACTTATCGCGGGTCTGCTCTACGCCTCCTGACATCCAGATATCTGAAGGGCTATTATGCCGGAACAGCACAGGCAGCATGGGCGATAATTATAACTCTGGCAATCTTCCTACCATACTCTTGCAGCCATATCCGGAGGAGTGCTGCTGGAGAACCTGTATCTGCTCGATACTCCTTTGGTCTTCTCCCCACAAGGCTTTGCGAGTCCGGCACTTTACTACGGTTGTGTCTTTGCGTATGTCAGAGCCCGGAATGCGAGCATCATCACGCTGTTTGAGCCCGCAAGCGCTGTGGTCCTTGCCGCAATCACCCTGAGCCAGCCGATCACGTCAAGCGTGCTGGTGGGCGGCGGGCTGATAGTGGTGGTTGCTCTGGTGGTCAGTGGGGCGGGGGCTGTGGGGGGCTTGGGTATAAATGAAGTGCGGGCGATGGCGGCGATAGTGCTGGGTGCGCAGGCACGCTGCCACCAGGCTTAACAATAACAATAAATACTTCAGACCACAAACAAAAATCCCATGACGACGATCACTGCAACGGTTCCGGATCTCTTTGGTCTGGAGATCGAGTACCTGCTCAAGATTGGTGCATATCGCACCGAGGGCGAAGTGCTCAAGGACGCACTCAGGCAGCTCCTTCTCTCCCGACCAGGGTATCGTATCGATATCGCTGTCAAATTGTATACCGACGACAAAATTTCGCTGGGCAAGGCTGCTGAACTTGCCGGAATGTCTTTTGATGAGATGAAAGATGTTTTGATACAGCGTGGCATCAAACCTAAACTCGGAATCATAACGATCTCGGAAGCACTGGATGAAATAGATGTGTTGAAGGAGATTTGATGGATATCATTCTTGACACCACCGTTTTATCAAATTTTGCATCAGTTGATGCACTGAATCTAATCAAAAGATTGTTTGGAGTGGTATATACAACTCATGAGGTACATGAAGAGATTTTAAGAGGAATATCCAGAGGATATCAGTACCTTGAAGATGTCGATCACGAAATGTCTTTTGATGAGGCTGGTTGGTTGCAAGTCATTGCGATATGCTCACATACGGAACATCATTCGATGAACGATCTTTTGAAACGTCTTGGGATGGGCGAGTCATCCTGCATCGCTATAGCAAAAAGCCGCAAGATGATTTTTATGAGCGATGATCGGACTGCAAGACGTATCGCAAAGGAGAATGGTGTATTGATATCCGGAACCATTGGGATACTGATGAGATGTGTGGATAAAAATATAATTTCTTTTCTGGAAGGAAATATTATTCTCGCAGGAATGATACGGGAAGGATACATGTCGCCGGTGAATAGTCTGGAGGCGATATTATCCCTGACCGGGGGTGGGAAAGACGAGCCTAATTAAAAAACTGTGAATGGCGCGATTGCAGCGCAGAGACTGGGTCATGCATTTCGGAACATGGGCAGCATGTATGCCACCCGGGCTTCTGTGCGGACGGGTCCCCCGTCTTGCTCTATTCCTGCATGATCAGGACCTCCAGATATCCGAAGGGCTATTACACGGGCACGGCACGGGCAACATGGGGGATGGTCATAACACTGGCAATCTTCCTGCCCTATTCTAATCCATATCCTCCGGAGTGCTGCTGGACAACCTGCATCTTACTTCTTTGGTCTCCTTCCAACGAGCTTGCAAGTCTGACGCTTTACTATAGTTGCGTCTTCGCGTATGTCAGAGCCCGGAATGCGAGCATCATCGCGCTGCTTGCGCCCGCAAGAGCTGTGGTCTTTGCCGCAATCATCCTGAGCCAGCAGATCGCATCGACAATAGTGGTTGGTGGCGGGCTGATACTGCTGGGTGGTCAGTGGGGCGGGGGCTGCGGGGGGTTAGACTTGCACACGAGGCTTTTCGGCGCGGGGCAAGTACAATGATCGTGCGTCGCGGACACATTGATTTCGCTGGCACACAGGAGATGTATCTGACATTCCGCACGTATCTGTTAATCCCCGATCATTTTTACTGATAGCGGTTTTAGCTATCAGAAAAAATATTACATTTACACTGTAACTTAGATTCCGTAGACACATCTCAAACCCCAAACATTTTAACCC
>DAWR01000162.1 GCA_002506015.1 Candidatus Methanogasteraceae archaeon UBA261
ATCTTGCCCATCCCTTTCTGCCACCGAATCCACCAGCATCCGACCCCCCACCCGCGGATGCCCGCGAATTCGTTTGGGACGCGGCATGGTGGGGGCATCACCATAATACTCGACTGTGCCGACCAAAGATATATTCTGACTTTCGGTGAATTGAAATTGCCTGTCCTTTTATCGTCACAGAACACATGTAGAATTACCAATGATAGCAACGAGATTGAAGAATAGACGTTTGGAAAGGGTGGAATGTATCATACTTGCGTGACACCTTTTGGGATGTAATTTACGTTTCACCGAAACTCGAGTTATATGCTGATATCCACACAATATTGAGTAAGTACCTATTTCTCGTTATTCTTGTTCTGTCCCCCCTCTTCCGGAGCCTCCTCTGTTGACGCCGACGCCGCTTCTATCAGCTCCCTCTTTGTTCTATAGGCTGCAAGAAGAAAGCCGTACAGGGCAGGTCCGATCACAATTCCGATCATCCCAACCACAAAGAGCGGTGCAGCAAACGAGAGAAGTGTGATTATCGGATGTATCGCCGCGCTCTGCATTGCCAGGCGGGGGCGGATAATGTTCTCGGGAATTACGTTGAGAAAGATTATCCCGAATACCAGCAATGCCACACCTGTCTTATAGTCCTGAATCACCAGGTAATATAGCGCCATGGGTAGAATGATCGTGTTCGTCCCGACGAGAGGGAGTAGCGCAAAGACGGCTATGACAGCACCCCACAGGAACGGGTACGAGATCCCGAGCAGGATGAATCCGATCGTCGCAATGCCTCCTGTCAACACGCATGTGATGAAATAGACGTTGAAGAGGCTGTGGTAGATCGGTTTCAGTTCGCAAAGGAACTTTGATATGAGTTCCTGCTCTGGCAGAAGGCGGATCATGTCATTCATCGCGTCCTCGCCATCGATTAGGAGGTAGTAGACGAGCAACACGGAAACGCCGAACTGCGCAAGATATATGGGCATGTTGGTAGCGAGCCCGGTGACCGTGTCTGTAGCGATCGGGATGAGCTTCGGCAGGATCTGAGTGGCGAGATCTTTAAGCTCCTTGCTTGCTTCTTCGATGTATCCGGCTGATCCGGGTATGCGGTCCCCCACAAAGCTGTTTGCAAAACTGGAAAAGTTATTCACAATATCCCGAAGGTCGTACTGGGATACTGATAGGTTTGAAACCTCGGTTGCCACGGCACCGACCGCTCCGAGGATGATTGCCATGAAGACGAGGAAGACCAGGAATATGGAGAGCAATGATGCAATCTGCTTATTCTTCGTGATGCGGAGGATGTATAAGTAGAGTGGGTGGAGGAGATAAGCAGCAAAGACGCCCCACAATATCGTCGTTATGAACGCCTTTGTGACGTAGATTGTCGCAACAGCAACAGACAGGATCGTTAGTGCGGAGATCCACCTGAACTTCATGCGAGAGTCCATGTCCTGCGTTATTTGTTCGATTATTACATATACTTTTCTGTGGTTCTATGCTTTTTCCGGTGTTCAACCCCCCACAGCATTTACAAACCTCTGGAATAGAGATGCAACCATGCCACACGTTATGGAGATTCTCGGATGCGCGAGGGTGACGGTTGCGGACGGCAAGGTCATCGATGTCGGCAAGCCCTGTATCAGGTGGTGCCCGATCTTTGACAAGGTTCACGATATAAAAGAGATCACAGAGGATGCGATTCGTGCGAACATGGAGTTTCGGATCGCTGATACCGGCATGTTCACGCCGGAACGCAGCCTCGATTCCGACGTCTTCGTGAACTTTGGGGCATCCGAGGTTATGATGACCGGGCTTGCGCGTGGTCTGATCGATACGACGGTCACAGCATGCGATGGTGCGGGAACGGTCATAACGGACAATTCAGGGCTCGTCCAGGGCATGGGCGCGCAGATATCAGGGCTGATCGAGACAGAGCCGATTCCCGAGATAATCAGTGGGATTGCGGAGCGTGGCGGGGGGGTTATTGACCCTGCCGGAGCAAGAATCGATCCTGCCGCAGGAGTGCGCCGTGCAGTTGAGCTGGGCTACACGCGAATTGCTGTTACCGTGATCGATCCCGCAACAGCGCTTACGATCAGGAGAATTGAGTCAGAACTCGGCATCTCAACGATCATAATTGCCGCGCACACAACAGCGCTCTCCCGATCAGAGGTTGCTGATCTGCTTGGTCTCGTTGATATCACGACCGGCTGCGCGTCGAAGCATGTTCGCGACCTTGTGAAGCCGCTTGTGCAGGTTGGAACCGCAATCCCGCTCTTTGCGGTGACGCAGAAGGGCCGGGAACTCTTAATCGAGCGTGCGAAGGAGACAACAGCGCCAGTACTGATAAACACGATGCCGCTTCCTGTTCTTCCTGCGCACAAGCAGCCGATTGGTATGGGCGCGAGAAACAATTCAAGAGGTGGGAAAATAAGCAACGATGGAGAGACAGATGAAGAGATGAGTGATAACCGCGAAGATAGGGATCTGGTTGCTTACTGTGGTCTCTACTGCGGAGATTGCTTTAGCTACCAGGGAAAGGTTGCCGATCTGGCAAGGGACTTGAGAAAGGAGTTACGTCAGGCAAAGTTCGATAAAACCGCAGAATCCCTCTCTGAGATCTCTTTCTTCAAAGTATTCGAGGATTATGGGAAATGCTACGAAATACTTGGCGCGATGGTGAAATTTCGCTGTAAGAACGCCTGTCGTGGCGGCGGAGGTCCACCGTTCTGCACGATCAGGAAATGCTGCCAGAATAAGGGGATTGCGGGCTGCTTCGAGTGTGATGAGCTCGAGGGCTGCGAGAAACTGGACTTCCTGAGACCCGGTCACGGCGAGGCACACATAAAGAACCTGAGGAAGATTAAAAAGAGCGGAATCGACAAATTCTTGGGGGGAAAGAAGCACTGGTACATCAAATGACAATTTCAAATCATATCTCGCAATCTCTGCAAGAAACCCCCTCCTCGGTCATCTCTGAAGATTGTGGTGGCTATGTTACTGGCATTTGAACTCTCAGGCGAGCACGAAACGCTTCCGGCAGGTGAGGTTCTCGCATGCATGCGCTCGCTTGAAATCGAGCATAGAGTCGTAAAGAGCGAGGAGCAATGCCTGATTATAGAGACCATTGACGAAAAACCCGCGATGTCCACGTTGCCCGCACTCTTGTCTGCGAGGCTTGCGATGACGCACCACATAATCGCAGTCATCTTCGAGTGTGACCTATCAGAGTCGAGCATCCTCGAGTCGGTCAGTGATGCGGAGATTGCGATTCCACTGGGCGAGACGTTCGGTGTCCGGGCAAGGAAGATACAAAGGTCCGCTCTATCAACTGAGCGTATAGAACGGCTCATAGGGGGGATCATCTTCGAAAGAAACCGAGTTAACGGGGCGAGGGTAAATTTGACCAGCCCCGATCACAGATTCCGTGCAATTCTGACCGACGATTCGTGCATATTCGGGGAGGTTCTCGCATCTACGGATAGAAGAGAGTTTGAGGAGCGAAAGCCGCACAAGAAACCATTCTTCTACCCGGGCGCGATATCGCCAAAAGTAGCCCGTGCACTCGTTAATCTCTGCGAAATTCGCACGGGGGACCGCGTTCTCGATTTATTCTGCGGAACCGGGGGCATACTGGTCGAAGCCGGCATGATCGGTGCCAGTGTGATCGGGATCGATGTGCAGGAATCAATGGTACGTGGCGCCAGGATGAATCTCAGTGATCATGGATTTGAATACCAGTTGATCTGTGGAGATGCCTGCAATCTTCCGTTAAGAGACCAGTCAGTCGATGTTGTGGTCACTGACCCACCCTATGGCAGATCTGCTGTTGTCATGGCAGAATCAATCGTTTCGCTCTACAGAGACGCGCTTTTCGAGATACACCGTGTGATTGTGGATGGGGGGCATGTGGTCGTGGTCTCTGACTTTGAGTTGCCATGGGTGGGCGAGAGTGGGTTTGTAACTATTAAACTCCACACCCAGCGGGTCCACCGGAGTTTGACTCGGTACATCGCGGTTCTGGAAAAATGAAGGCTCGCAAGTATCGATTCTTCAATATGTTTAGAGGTCAAGTCTTTGTCTGCCAGCGACGCCTCTGAACTGTTTGCATCTGTGTTCGGTTAAGCACCGCAAGCAATCTTCATAGTGCTCACACTCAATCACTATCTTTACTGATCCATGCCACGATACACAAAAGCAATCTCGTTCATTTAGCGCCAGTACTTTAATCGATTATTGTGCACTTTTATGATTGCATATTGGATAAAACAATGGATATAGAACCACAGAGGACATAAAGAGATGTAACAGGTCTTAAGATGGGATTTGTGAGCAATGTGCGACCGAAACAACTCTGGGCTCTCTGTGACTAATTTTATACAAAATACACTAATAAATTGTATATACTCGTAGTGGCTATGTGTTGGTATACCCCGCACCGCCACAAAATGAGCTTTTTGTAACTGTGTCAGTGGGATGTGTTGGCATACGCGAAAGGCGTGACGATAAAGACAACTCTCTGCGACTTTGCGACTTTCTCTTTGAAGTGGAGCATAAAAACGTAAAGACGCTATGGCGCAAAGATTGAATAAACCTCTTGATCGGCTACCCTGTTATATATGTCTCAGCCTTGTGTATTCATGGTCAAATTGGCAATTACAAAAATCGCAGTTCATGCCGTGTACTTGAGTATACCTTGTAAAGTGCTCACTGTTATTGGAATGTCCCTGTTTGTGACATTGGTTACGTCTTAACCGAACACACGTCGTCTTCTCTGTGGTCTTTGTGGCGGTCATGTAGAGTTCCAAATCACACTTGCGGGGTGGTATAATAGTGTCCCGAAGAGCCGGATAATCGAAAGATATATATCGAACTGAACCCTCTCCATCATACAGGTGAATACATGCTGAAGATGCCATGGAAGCGCAAACAGGGCAGCAAAAGTTACGCATACTTATGTGCCAGGGTGCGGGCGATGAAGAGCAATCTGCTGCCAAAGGAGATCTATCCCCGATTGATGAATATGGAGATTGCGGAGATTACCCGATTCATCGAGGATTCCGAGTACAAGGACGATGTTGATGAGCTTGCGCAGAGGTACGATGGTGCCAATCTGACTGAGCACGCCCTCAACCAGAATCTTGCGTTGACCTATCGAAAACTGCTCAACATATCAGCAGGGGAGTCACACCATCTGATCGCCGAGTATCTCAGGCGGTGGGACATCTGGAACATCAAGACGATTCTCCGAGGGAAGCGGTATGGGGCATCTGACGAGGAGATCCTTGAATCTGTTGTCTCTGCGGGACATTTTGGCTACCACGAATTAATTACGCTCGTGCAAAAAGACGTCTCTGCGATAGTTGACGTATTGAAGCAGGATTATCCACTCGATGAATACTCAGAGGATCGTCTGGATCACTTCGAGAACGTGCTGGACAAGTTCTATTACGAAAAATTGACCGAACTTGAAGCGGTCCGCAACCCACGGACGAAGAGCCACATGCTATTTTCAGAGATGGTTAAAACGGAGATTGACATGAGGAACTTAAAGACGCTCTTCAGGTCAGCAAGGGCAGAGGTTCCAAGGGAGCGCATCCTCGATATGCTGATTCCTGGCGGGTTGAAGCTGAACACAATCGCACTGACCAAACTTGCCGGGTTACCGTTCGATGAGTTCATTGCATCGCTTCGGGACTCTCCGTACTGGGATGCAATATCAGAGAGCGTGACAGACGGTGTGGAATCGCTCACCGATGTGGAGTCAGATCTGGGCAAATACCAGCTCGAATACGCCGCACGGACCTCACATTACTATCCACTCTCAATTGTGCCGATCATGGATTATGTGATAAGCAAGAAGAACGAGGTTGACAACATCAGAATGATTGTGCGCGGCAAAGAGGTCGGGCTCACCGACGATGCTATCCGGAGTAAGCTGGTGTTATAGGTATGGCATCGAGGTTCGATGCATACATCAAGCTCCTCCGCCCCGAGATCGCCGCAATGGATCTTGCGCTCCCGGCATCGAGCGCGCTTCTTGCGAGTTATCTGCTGACCCGCGATCTCCCATCAATTTTTCCGTTCGTGCTGGCAGTAATCGGCGGATACTGCGCAATCACGAGCACGTACGTCTTCAATGACTGCTGCGACATCGACATCGACAAAATCAACCTTCCGGACCGTGCTCTCGCCTCGGGAGCGGTCACAAAAAATCAGGGGATGGCGTACGCGCTTCTCCTGTTCCTTGTTGCTGCAGCGGTTGCACTCTATCTTAATATCGAGTGTGTGGCTGTGTTGGTCCTTGCAACGGTTGCGATCAGCATCTATTCCGCACTCGCAAAACGTGCCACATTCCTGAGCTTTCTCCCGGTCGGATTCGCGTACGCGCTTGTTCCCATCGGAATCTGGCTTGCATTCGACCCAGCAGGCATTCTGAAGAGCGTTCCTGGCGACAACGTGATTTTGCCGCCCCCTGCAATCTTCTTTGGTGCGATGATCTGTGTCACTGACTGGGGATTCACACTATCGGGTGTGGCAAGGGATATTGCGGGCGATCGGTTGCGGGGCGCACCAACATTCCCTGTGACCTTTGGCATCCCTGCGACATCAAGGTTCGTTGCGGTCTGCTGGACTCTGGGCGTGCTCTTCTCGCTTGCCATCGGATACACAGCGGGTCTCGGATATGTCTACAACGCCTGCGCAACCCTTGGCGGGGTCTGGATGCTCTTACAGGCAGCAGACTTTGTGCGGAACCCTCTGCCTGCAAGAGGCGGGAAATTGTTTCTGCAGGCATCACATTACCGTGCCGCAATCTTTCTTTCGATGATTGCGGATGTACTATTGGGCATGTTCGATCCAGGCTTTATATGAGCATAATTCACACCGCCGCAACATGGGGATTTTCCTGATTCCGATGTCTTGAGGATGGAACGATCAATCGATCTGTTAACCAATTTATCATCCGATCAATACGGTCAATCCCGTCGCAAATGCTCTCTTGCGGCATCGGTTGCGACCCTGCCCTGCGGCGTCCGCTTGACAAAGCCAATCTGGATCAAATACGCCTCCACAACGTCCTCTATCGTTCGCACCTCTTCGCCGACAGAGATCGCGATCGTCTTGACGCCAACGGGACCTCCCGCAAAATCATCAATGATCACACGCAGGATTGTCCGGTCAAGATCATCCAATCCCTTTTCATCGATTTTGAGCATCTCTAATGCGCTATCCACGACATCCTTCGTGATCCTGCCGTCCGCCATCACCTGCGCATAATCACGGACACGGCGTAGTATCCGGTTCGCGATCCTTGGAGTCCCTCTCGACCGGTTCGCAATCTCTACGGCGCCTGCATGCTCGATCTCGATTCCAAGCACCCTCGAAGACCTGAGAACAATCTCGGTCAACGTTTCAGGAGGATAGAAGTTCAGTCGGTTGATCACACCGAAACGATCTCTCAAGGGGGAACTGATGAGCCCCGTTCTCGTGGTTGCGCCGATCAGCGTGAATGGCAGCAGGCTCAGGCGGACCGATCGTGCACTCACACCCTCGCCGATCATTACATCGATCGTAAAGTCCTCCATTGCCGAGTACAGGGTTTCTTCCACGACCTGGTTCAATCTGTGGATCTCATCGATGAAGAGCACGTCTTTTTCGCCGAGATTCGTGAGAATCGCAGCAAGATCTCCGGGACGCTCCAGAACAGGACCTGTTGTGGCTCTAATCTCAACACCGAGTTCGGCTGCAACGATGTGTGCAAGTGTCGTCTTCCCGAGTCCGGGCGGACCTGAGAAGAGGATGTGGTCGAGCTGCTCACCCCGCTTCTTTGCAGCTGTTATGAATATTTGCAACTGCTTTTTCAGTTCTGCCTGCCCCACGAACTCCACGAACGTATTCGGTCGGATCTGAGCCTCGGACGTCTTTTCTTTCTCTGTTTTTTCCGCCGAAGTGATCTTTTCCTGCATAACCTGAAATGTGTTGCCAAGCCATATCAACGTCTCCGGGCAAAAGCCTCATGCTGGCAACCCCCTGCTGGTGGATTGATGATTGCTGCGAGCTATAGATGTTGTCATGTTCCGGTCAAAACGCCCCAGGGATATCTTAAACGAGATCAAATGGCGCGGCTTTCCGATGCACGACTGCACGATCTATTATCTGCATAGGGGCGCGCCCAATGACATGATGGTGATTCTGGGCTCCGAGATCATCACTCTTGGGCATTCGTTCTTCACGCTGGAGACCGAAACCAGCATCCCGTATCACCGGATACGTAAAATCGAGTACGCGGGGAAGCTCGTTTACAGGAAGGGCAAATAGGCTGGTTAGACTGACTTGTCCAACATTGGTGGATATCCACTATTATGAAACCACGAGATTACACGAGATCAAGACAGAAATCTTGTGAAATCTGTATAACTTTGTGGTTCATACCATGCGGCATTGAGCATGTTTGGTCAGATGGACTTTTCAGATTTCACACCACCGGCGTCGGTGGCAGCACCGATACGCCAGCAACGAGACACCCGACCACATACCCGGCAATTGCACCTGTGTTCAGAAACGGCAGCCCTGCCTGCGGCTTTCCCCCCGCAACGACAGCCATCAGCGCCACATACCCAATCAGCGTCCCGACCGCTGCGAGAACCGCTGGCAGGACTGCGTATCCGAACAATAGTGTCATGTCAGGATATGCTTTCAGAAGGAATGTGTTTGCAGAGACAACGAGGATCGTCGGCATCACAGCATCGCCAAGTCCCATGAAATATGCGCCGCGCTCACCGTCATCGTCAGCAGTGAAGTCCTGTTTTATGAAAGAGTAATCCTTTCGCTTCGGAACCACGAAGAGAATCGGTGCATGGAGTTCCATCACGCCCTCTGCGAGCGCAATCATGTGTTTAGTCTTGTACACGGAGATTGCATCATAGACCAGGAGAAGGATCAAGAGGATGATTGTTGGGAGAATCGCAAGCGAGATTCCGAGAATTGCGCTTGCACCCGCCCCAACGAGAATTCCTGTGATATCGACCACATACCACTCAGGAAACTTGTATAAAAGTACAGTCAGCAGTGCAGTCAGAATTACAGACGCAACGACTCCCATGAATGCTATAAAGACGTAATATATTGTCGCTGCCACCGCGAATAGCAGAATTCCATGGAGGACGTACTTTTTGTTCATCTTGATTACGATCAAGATGAAAAGTGTGAACAGTAGTATAATTGCAATATAATACACTGAATTCCATACTGACTCGGGGTTCTCAGTTGCGCACATTCCTCCTGCTTCCATCGGTTGCGCCATCATGAGCGCAAGCACCTGCACGAGTATGATGAACCCAGCCATCCCGATGAGCGGGACGTACTCGGATAGTGATTTCATAGTAGCACTTGAGCGGCAATGGTTGTAAACCTTGCCGGAGTCGGAGATTCTCCTGTAAGACTGCTCTGGCATGAAGCTTGTGGCGCATAAAGGCTTGGGACGAAATTCATGTACACCCCCTCCAATGTGACACTACATCACCCATGACCTCAAGACACCCCACTCTTCG
>DAWR01000058.1 GCA_002506015.1 Candidatus Methanogasteraceae archaeon UBA261
AGACATCGGATTCTGTTATTTCGTTAGATCCTATGGAAGAGATGACCGAGAGTTTCGATTACGTATGGAATTGCACGGACGAAAATACGACAATAAAGGTTTGCGCTGATTACACGGATTGTGTGGTGGAGTACAATGAAGAAAACAACTGCCTAACAGAGAGATGGGCTTGTCTACCAGACCTGAAGATAACTGGTGTCTGGAATGAAAACAGTGCGATATATTACAAGATAAAGAACGTAGGGAATAAAAAAGCGGGAGTAAGTGATACATCACTATCTGTTGATGGTGCTTTCAAGACATTTGACTCTGTTGTTTCATTGGAACCTGGAATGGAGCTGACCGAGAGTTTAGATTACACATGGAATTGCACGAACCCAGACGACACGATAACGGTTTGCGCCGATTATGCGAATGGTATCGCGGAGCGCGATGAAACGAACAACTGCCGAAATGAGACACTGGTATGTCCACCACCTGACATCCGGGTCAGTCCAACTTCGTTTGACGTAACAATGCCAATGGGTGTTGCGTCGGATCGTGTTTTTACCATCGGAAATGATGGACACGGTACGCTGGAGTTTAATATAAGTGATGTTGCAACTTCCCAGCCGGATGTAGCTCCCCAGTCTGGATGGCCAAAGGAAACTGGTCGTCATTATGCTATGGTGCACTCTTCTCCAGCGCTTGGTGATATCGATGGGGATGGGGATATTGAAGTCGTGGTTGGTTCAGATAATAATGAAGTGCATGCATGGCACTATAACGGTTCCAACGTAGCCGGATGGCCGCAGTATGCTGGTGATGATGTACGATCTTCTCCAGCGCTTGGTGATATCGATTGCGACGGTGACATGGAAATTGTGGTTGGTTCGTGGAATAAAAAAGTGTATGCATGGCACCACAACGGCTCTGCTGTAACTGGGTGGCCAAAGTATGCTGGTGTCGCACATTCTTCTCCAGCACTTGGTGATATCGACGGAGACGGGTGCCTGGAAATCGTGATCGGTTCATGCGATGATAAGGTGTATGCGTGGCACCACAACGGCTCAAACGTAGCTGGATGGCCAACGTATGTTGGTGATCTTGTGTGGTCTTCCTCGGCACTTGGTGATATCGATTGCGATGGGGACCTGGAGGTGGTGGTTGGTTCGTATGACCATAAGGTGTATGCATGGCACCACAACGGTTCTATCGTGGGTGGGTGGCCAAAGAAAACCGGTGCAGAGATACGTTCTTCTCCGGCGCTTGGCGATATAGATGGAGATGGTGACATAGAAGTGGTGGTTGGTTCATGCGATGATAAAGTGTATGTGTGGCACCACAATGGCTCTGCTGTAACTGGGTGGCCAATAAAGACTGGTAGTGATGTGTCTTCTTCTCCAGCGCTTGGTGATATCGATTGCGACGGTGACATAGAGATTGTGGTTGGTTCATGCGATGATATGGTGTATGCGTGGCACCACAATGGCTCCATTGTGAGCGGATGGCCAAGGGGAACTGGTCGTGCAGTGTGGTCTTCTCCGGCGCTTGGCGATCTAGATGGAGATGGCGACATAGAAGTGGTTGTCGGTTCATACGACTATAATGTGTATATCTGGGATTGTTCTGGAGTGTATAATCCAGATAATATCGAATGGGGAACGTTCCATCACGATGTCAGACGTACCGGATTGTATGGAAAAAAGCCACCAAAGAAGGAGGGGTGGCTATCAGAATCTCCAGCAAATGGTACAGTATACCCCGGCAGCCAAACAGACATCACCGTGACATTCAACACGGCAGGACTCCTTTTCGGCAACTACACTGCAAAAATCACCATCACCAGCAACGATCCTGATGAGAGTCTTGTGATCATCCCTGTGCGGCTAACCGTGACCTCCACCCCAACGCAGAAAGGCGACCTCAACAACGACGACCAGATCACCCCCGCGGCAGACATGAATGGCGACGGGTGTATCACATCCATCGACGCGCTAATGATCCTCGAGGCTGCGGCAGGAGGGATCGCGCTATGAGGGCAGAATCATACAGTCACAATGCTCGTGGTCTGCTGCCGGGTGTGGGGGTAGCCGATGATGGGTGGCACGCGGAGTGGCATTTCAATCAGGAGTCTGTGTCAATGGTTTTATGATCATAATCACAGAAATGATTGGTACAAAACGTAAATGGAGGATAGGTAATATGATGGAAGTGACCTTTCACAACAGGGAACCGGAAATGAAAGAGGTAATGGACATACTGCGTATGAAACCGAGACTTATCACGTTCATTTACGGACCGATAAACTCAGGGAAGACTGAACTGATCAGCCATCTGATCAAAGAACTGCCAGATGATTACCTCCCATTCTACGTTAACCTGCGTGGGCGGTTTATTACAGGTTACGAAGATTTTCTCAATGTGCTATTCGAGAGTGACGAAGGGGACGTGATCGATAACGTCAGTGAGTATGCAACATCTATATTGAAGGATCTGAAGATCGTCAGCGGAATCCCGATACCAGTAAATCTATTTGGGCAGATATTTGAGAGAAAAGATAAAAGCAAAGATGTCTTCAGGTACATCGAACGTTTCTTTACTGAGATATCCAAGAAGCGCGTCCCTGTGCTGATCATCGATGAGTTGCAGGTGATAGGGGATATGAAGATTGATGGGCTCTTGATTTACAAACTATTCAATTTCTTTGTGCGACTTACGAAAGAGTTGCATTTAGCGCATGTGCTTGTGGTAACGTCTGATTCACTCTTCATAGAGCGAGTTCATAGCGAGGCGATGCTCTCCGGGCGATGCAGGTATCTCCTGGTAGATGACTTTGATTACGAGACGACTATGGATTTTTTAGACAGATACAACTTCAGTGATGCAGAGAAGAAGGTTGCATGGGATCGCTGTGGCGGCAAGCCAGTCTATCTGGTTGAAATTGTAAACTCAGAAGACAGAGAAAAGAAGGTTAATGAAATGTTTAACGTGGCTTCCGGCAGGATAGAGACAGAACTCAAGGTTGTTAATGAACTTGGGGCTGAAATAACAGTGGGTGACAAAATTTATGATGTGCGCTATGAAAGCTTGATCGCCATCTTGAGAGAGTTTGTAGAGAGGGATGAGATCAACATGGACGAGGTTGATGAGATTTCGAAGCGATATTTTGTTAAAGAGAACATCCTCTTCGTGGATCCACTTTATAAGACGATTAAACCGCAATCACGGCTCAATCTGCTCGCGATACGGGATGCAATGGAGAATGTGTAGGAGGGGACTGGCTACGTGGGACTCCGGCACCGAAGGCAACTACTGGGGCGACGGCATCGGCAACGACCCACACCCGATCCAGGGCGGCGAAAGCGAAGACAGATACCCGCTCATGCAGTCGTGGACTGACACTCCGCCGCAGAATGGCTACCTCAACGGCGACAACCAGATCGCCCCAGCGGACGCGAGGGTCGCGTTCCAGCTCGCAGCCACCGGCGCACACACCCCCGCGGCAGACGTATACTCGGCACCGGCATAAACTGCGCTTTTTTTAGTGGTAGAACCAAACTAATATCACCTACAAACAGGGGCATAAGCCTTCGTTCGCATTGCGGTTTCAGAGATTTGAAAAGCTCGAGTTGTGGCGGTGATGGAGATTGTGGGGGAGCCGGGGCGGGTGGGTGGTAGAAAGTGCCTCACATCATCTTCTCCAGTTCAGCCAACACATCGCTAATTTACATCCTGACCCGATGAGCTCCCTATCTATATATTTATGGCATGGAAACGTCGAAACACCCCTGTGATGCGGCGCATTGTCCCACCGAACAATCGTGACATCACCTTTGAAAACATGATATGCATATCGCCTCGTAGCTGGCGTTTTATGCTCCCAGATCTGGAGATGCCAGCAGTTGACGAGCTCAACACGAATCTTTAAAACATGACTTTCGGATAAATCAAATTTCTTGCCATCCTATATGAGATACCTTTATATGGGATGAACACATAGTTCATACCGAATGTCAGAAGAGGAGAGAATATATGAAATTCTAAGCACTATCCGCAAGATCGATGAGTCGAAACAACCTGTTAGTGTCTATTTTAACCAGAATTCGGTCCCATTTTCTCTCGCACAATACTATCGCTATCGTAGAATACTTCAGAAATGTGGCGAGGAAGGGCTTCAAGATGGGAGAAAAGATGGAAATTACACAAAACTGACGGAAAGAATAAAAGATTACGTAGTAGCTATAGTTAAGGAAAACAGAAGTATATCATCATCCCAATTACAGGGCAAGATTCTAAATCAGTTCGACGTTCAGATTTCACTATCCGGTTTGAACACTTTCAGGGCATCTGCATCATTGACAAGATTACCTGCCCCCCGGGAAGAGAACTATAAACGCCAGAAATCCGGTGGGGGCGAGATTCTTACGTCTTTATCCTTTTTCACACACATCATAGAGCTATACACCCGAACAATAGCTGAACAGGTGGATGCGGTCCGTCAATCACCATTATTTGAGCAGAATAGAGATATCGAAAAGGATAATCCGGACATTCGTTTGCATGGAAAATTCACCAGAGAGTACAACCAATTAGAATCCGTGAGAGTGAACCGTTTCAAATCAATTGACGATAAAATCGCGGATAAGGATTTTTCAGCCATGAATATCTTCGGGATGTCAGAAAAGACGATTTCTCGGTATAATCTGGCTCTGCTGTGCCTGCCTCTGGTCACGTCGAACGGACGATCAAGCCGGGTGAATCGTGTAAAAGGAAACGATTTATCATTTCTATGTGGATATAATTACAAAGATGCGTCACTCAATAAATATATTCAAGAATTGAAATATCTCAAGGTCTCTGATCGCTTGATTACCGCAACAGCGAAGTTCTGGATGGATTTCTGGCGAAATGAATCAGATGATGAGACCTATTTTGTGTGTTATTACATTGATGGTAATACGAAAGCATTGTGGTCCTCAAATAGATGTTACAAAGGTCGAATGACGATGCTTGGTCGCGTCATGAATTGTCTCGAAAACGTATTTATTCATGATGGTAAAGGGCATCCGCTCTATTTTCAGACCTTTCAAGGGCATGCCGATCTCGGAAAGCATGCACTTTCCATGCTCACCAAATTAACGGAACTTTTGGATGATCCCTCGGCGCATATCGCTGTAAAACGAATATTGGTGCTGGATGGCGGGGGCAATGGTGTAAAAACGCTCAGAGCCTTTAAAGACAGCGAGGAGTATTATATCACCATTCTTGATGATAACCAGACAAAAGAAAGGAAATTCAAGCACATCCGCGAGGAAATGAGGTATAAATATGGGAATGCGATCCTTGTTGACTGTAAGATTGAATTATTGGATTCAAGAGAGCCGGGCTACATCTACGAGTGTCGTTCAGTGATTGTGAAGTGGGATAATGGTAGAAAATCGGTCCTGATCACGGATATACCTCCTGACTTATTGGACGCGAGCGAAATCACGAAGAGATACTTCGATCGTTGGCAAATGCAGGAAAAACAGTTCGGAGATGCGAAGTCAGGGGTTAATATCCATCGGATCACGGGTTATGGAA
>DAWR01000192.1:0-13262 GCA_002506015.1 Candidatus Methanogasteraceae archaeon UBA261
GCGTCGCCGATGTTCGTTGTGGTGTCGCCGTTGACATTTGCATTGTCCGGCTTGTTGAGCACATAAGTCGTTCCCCGCTCATTCGGGAACGAGACCCAGTTGAAGAGCAGGACTGCGTCGCCGATGTTCACCACACCGTCGCCGGTCACGTCACCTGGCACGCACGTGTGCGTGACCACGAGATATGCGCCCGATGCGTCCATATAATCGCCGCTGCTCCGGAAGCCCACAACATTGCCGGTTGATTTCAGATGGGCAGTCACGTCGCGATCACTGATCCCGATCTGATGGGCGCCATTATCATTCCACTCGTCAGCCCAGACCTGTCCGTTGAAGATCAGTTCTCCTTCGGTCGGATCGGCGCCGGGTGCATAAGTTATCAGTCTGGCACTTGCCATAGTTGAAGGATCGATCGCAAGTCCCGTAATCGGCGCCCACGCGGTCGCTTCCTCTGGTGTTGTGCATTGTCCCGAACCACCATAGAGCAGGTCAAATCCCTCATTGGCAAATATCTGCCGCCGTGGTTCGCTTGCATCTTCGTAGGTCACCACCAGCATCATGCCCCGCATAGACACATTACCGCCGCCAGAATGCGAGTTGGTGAGAGTTGCATCGTTGTCGCCTGTAGCGTTGAAGTTATCTGTTACATTATACACAAGCATTCCATAAGGATAGTCATAGCCATCATACCCTTTCCGGTCTGAATAATGTGTATTCAGCGTTTGAGTGGCTCCATTGAAATTCATGCCAGCTTCACTCGGCATCACATTTGCCTTGTCGTATGTGTATGGCACATACAACCTTGCCTCTACGACGGTCGCGGTAGCTGGAACTGGTAGATCACTCGCAGACCAGTTGGCTGAATACCCGGTCCAGTGCTTGTTAGAGGACGCGCTCAGATAGTAACTGTCACCTGCCGAATAGACCAGATCGCCGTTGAGATCAAACGTCTTCCATGTTGTAATATTCTCGCCGCCGGTATAGGTCTTGCCTTTGTAGCCGTTATTCACAACGGTTGCATCCAGCGTTGTTTCGTTGTTTGACTCATTGCCCTCTGCAATCCCGCCATAACAGTCCGCTGTCACTGTTAGCGTCACCTCATCACCAGCATCTCTGATGGTCGGGTCGATGATACTCACTGTGGTGTTATTTCCCGCAGCCAATGCATCAACTAACTCAATTGTGCTGAATCCATCGCTGAGAACGAAACTGACGTTGAACGATCCTTCACAATCAGTGCCGTTGTTCGTGATTGTTGCAGATATCCCATTGCTCTCGTTTCCGAAGAGATAGTTGCAGTTCAGAGCTACGCTCTCCACGCTCAGATCCGGAGCCGCTGATGCAGGCACAACCATCGCCATCAGAATCACTATATATATCATGGATGTATTGGTTTTCATTTATGTTAGACCTCCTGTGTCCCCATGTTGCTGTTGCGAACCTTTGGATCGGTTCGAGATAGTAGCAGAGTGGTAACACTTACTACAATGTTTATAATCAAGTCATAACATCACATAAGTGTTACCCTCTCGCTTGCGCATCTTCAATCAATCTCGGTTGTGCTACCCGCGGTTACCGCAACAACAGCGATCCTGTGCATCTGTGTTTCGTTTTCGTCCGAGAGATTTGACAGATTCAATACACTGGAATTGTTTGCCCCACTATCGGCAGAGGGCGGTATCTCAGAATCATCCGAGAGATAAAAATATACATTCAACACAATTGAAATTAACGCAACTACGACAACAACAATCGAGACCCTCTTCCACCGGTCAGTGTCAGTATCTGGCATAGACGCTATACATCCCCTTATCTAGCCGCAGCGCAAACGTGCCATCGTAACTGGTGGTGGTCCGGTAAACCGCAGTCTCGTTGTGGTCGTTGGTGCAATCGCAGTCTGCATCGCAGAAGCAGATCTCGGTCACATACTCCTGTGTCTCGTTGGTGTAGGGATCAGTGAAGATTCTCAGCGTTCGTGTGGGGTTCCCGGTCGCTGTGACATTCAGCCAGAAATCGTAATCGGGATCGTAATCTTCAAGCACCGCACAGATCACGACATCTGCTGCTTCCCGGTATCCGACGATCCGGTCGAACCGATCCCGGATTGCGAACCTGAGCGTCCCGTAGACTGCGCCGAAGGTGTCCTCCGAGATATAATGTATGCCTATGTCCGTGATCTCGCCCACTGCAATCGGGACATCGTCCAGCTCCGGCACTCTCTGTCCGCGCGTAAGGACGAGAACCGCAGTACTCGGAACTATGCCGTGGTCGTCGATCTCTGAGATTGTTGCGTAATTGCAGCTTACATTCAGATGGTCGATCACACAACGCTCATCGATCGCAAGATCGTCATAAGGGTCGCCGTTGTACACCGCATCCCAGACCTCGCTGTTGAATCCGAGTTCATTGCCACCCTCATTTCCGCCGGTTACAAACGTTGTGAGCGTTGCCCTCTTAACCTCTGCGAGATCGATTGCACCCTGAAACGTGATTCTCGTCGTCGCATCCTCCGGGGTTATCTCGTCCGCATCATAAGAATAGATGATATCGCAGCCCTCGTTTATCCAGTACTCAATCTCCGGCTCCTTCATATCCTCGTAGACCACCAGGAGGTTGACCCCACAGACCGCAAACTTTGCATAGCCCGTGCCTGCATTCTTTACAACCGCGGTATAATTGATCCTGCTGCCGTTCCCATCCTCGATGTAATTCGTCACATTGTAGCAGTACGTGCCGCTTGGATAATCGTACGGATCATAACCCTTCCGATCAGTGTACCTGTCATCTGCCGATATTGTGCGACCGTCGAAGGTGACCTCAACATCGGCATCCCTGCCATTGGTGCCCTCTTTTCCCCATGTCCAGTATACATACAGCCGTGCGGTAACAACGCTTGCATTGAGGGGGAGCGTCAGGTTGCACTCGACTGCATGCTCATCATCAGGACTCATCTCACCCGAGTAGCTGCTGTTTCCGATGGTGTACACGACACTGCCGTTGATTGTGCCGTGCTCAAACGTCTCGATTGCGTCATCGCCATAGTACCCCATCCTCTCGACCACATCAACAGCAAGAATCTCCTCGTTGTTCGTCTCGTCCGACTCATCAATCACGTTATTCACATCCGCTTTTGCTTTCAGCGTGCATTGGATCGTCTCATCCGGATTCCAGATGAACTCTACGGTCTCATTCTCGCCTGCGCCAAGGTCAGGGATGCGAATCGATCCAATTGGGATTCCGCCCGCGGTCAGCTCGACAGTAAACGCATCCCCAATATCATAATCCCCCTGATTTCGGACGACGACCTCGATTGTGTTCTCCTTCTCCGCAAAGACCCGGCCCCGTGTTTTGATCTCCGCAATCACCAGATCCGGCTTTGTGTCATCAGGCGGAGGTGTTGGTGTTGGCGTCGTGCCGCTCGCAAGCGCAAGCACCGCAACGAACGGGTGAACCGTTGTTTCATCGCCTCTCTCGAACAACAAGGTATTTCCTGACGGGTCAACGTGGGAAGCGACATCAAATCTCTTAAGATCAAAGTTGTAAGCAGTGTCGCCCATGCTGTCCGCCACATCGTTACCCCCGATCTGATCCCCGTTCAGGTAGAGATAATCTTTTTCTCCAGCGCTTCCGCACAGATACCCGACAAACAGGCTTGCATTCGGGTATGTGGATGTCGCAGCAGCGAAGGAGGTGGTGCAGGAATCGTGCGGCGTCTTGTGGTTCAGGTTCTCGTGTCCGTCATTGATCCAGTATTCTACCTCTGGCGCACTCTCGCCCCCGTTTCCGTTTCCGTTTCCGCTTTCATAGACTGCAACAAGCGTGATTCCGTAGAGCCTGCCATCGATGTTGCCCGCGGTTACAACCGTTGCGGTGTTTGTTCCAGCAGTAAGATATGATTGTGAGACGTTGTACGTCACAAGGTAGACCCCGTAGCCTGTGCACATCACGTCTGGGTTGGTGTCCGCATTCCCAGCAAGATTCAGCGTCCCGAGCGTCTGCCCATTGACCGCAGTCTCGACCGTTCCGGTGTAATCCGGGTTTCCACCCCAGATACCGACATATAGGCGGGCATAGACCACGTCACCGGGCACGTTGAAGCTCTGGGTGTAGGGCATCTCATCCACGCAGCCGTGCCCGCCGTCCACATAGATTCCACCGGAGACGGTGCCGTGTTTCACAGGGACGATGGGGCTGCCATCGAATTTGTAGTCCGCTCCTGCCTGCGGGAGTTGGGCGAGCAGCAGAATGCAGAGTATCAGGTATCTGAACGTTGTCATGGCTTTTCAATCAACCCGGATAATTTTGTTGTGTTGTGTTTTTGTGTTCGCTCACAGACTCCGCGTCCCCCTTGCATGTCTTTCGCGGGCGTGAGCTATATGGGCGCATGGCTTTGCTTGCGATCTGCCCATGTAACCATATTCCACAAAATAGTGTTATCGGATGTGATAATAAAGCTAACCGATTACACCCACACTCGCGGATGCATGAAATGGCAATTTGGGTCGTGCGTTGCTTGCGTGTCTTTTCAGTGACCAAAACGGGACACTCCCGTTCAGGAGTTTTTAACTCCCTGAAACGATGTATCACAGGTGTCCCCACATGACATCTGTAAACTGTGCACTATTAGACTTGTTGCGAAATACCGCCAGCCCCCGGAATCATGCACTCCACCGTCCCGTACAGCACCTCCAATTCAACAGAACTTCAGATGATAATTCCACAACCCACACGATATCAGCATAACTTTGTCATCAAACCCATCTTGACTCCTATTTCATACCTATTCTGCGCTTCATTTTGAGATTCTTCCTCAAAACTCTTCGTGAGTTCGTTAAATTCGGATGCAGAGACTCCGGTCATGGCTTTTATCAACCCATCATTGCCTAACGCTCGACCAATGTTTAGCATATTTCATAAGATATATCTCATTTAATTTAAAGCTTTTTGATGGAGGTGAACGTTACTTAGTGTCCGTAATTAAATTAAGGTAGTATCTTTATATAGTTGTACTTCTCAGCATATATAATGGATGCCGAAGAAATCCGGAGTATATACGAAACGATGCAGCAATTCCTGAATGAGCGGGACAAAAGGTTACTGGTCGCCACGATGGCAAAGACAGAGGGGTACGGTGGAATCTCGAAAGTGTCTAAAGAAACCGGATTATCCCGAAAATTGATTTCAAAGGGTTGTTTTGAATTAGATAATCCTGCTGAATTAGATACTACAAGGATTCGAAAAACGGGTGCCGGACGGAAGAAGATCACAGATACAGATCCTACTCTATTAACTGACCTGGAAAGTCTTATTGAGCCGGTAACTCGTGGCGATCCGGAATCAAACTTACGTTGGACCTGTAAAAGTACCCGTAATCTATCAAAAGAGCTTAACAGCATGAATTATAAGGTGAGCCACAATAAAGTAGGTGAACTACTCCATCAATTAGGTTACAGTTTACAGTCCAATCAAAAAGTCTTGGAAGGGTCTGATCATCTGGATCGCGATGATCAATTCAAATATATAAACGAAAAATCCAATGAATTCCAACAATTTGGAGAACCGGTGATTTCAGTGGATACAAAGAAGAAAGAATTGGTGGGAAATTTTAAAAATGGCGGTCGTGAACTTATACCGAAAGGAAATCCGGAAAAAGTCAATGTGCATGATTTTCCGATACCGGGTCTTGGCAAAGTGAACCCTTATGGCGTTTGCGATGTTTTTACCAACTCTGCATGGGTCAGTGTGGGCACAGATCATGACACAGCAGCATTTGCAGTGGCAACCATACGCCAGTGGTGGTGCATGATGGGCAAAAGCAACTACCCGGAAGCGAAAAAACTCTTGATTACCGCGGACGGAGGTGGCAGCAATGGCTATCGGTTGAAGTTGTGGAAGGCTGAGTTGCAGAAATTGGCAGACGAAACCAAACTGGAGATATCGGTCTGTCATTTTCCGCCAGGCACAAGTAAATGGAATAAGATTGAACACAGACTCTTCGCTTTCATAACTCAAAACTGGAGGGGAAAACCCCTGGTAAGCCATGAAGTTATCGTGAACCTAATTGCAGCCACCACTACTGAAAAAGGACTTCGTGTGCAATGTAAACTTGACACAGATCAATACCCCGTGGGGCTCAAGGTGCCGGATGAAGAGCTGGAACTGATCAATATCATAAGAGATGAATTTCACGGGGAGTGGAACTATACGATCCTTCCGCACGACAATTGAGTTGATACCTCAATTTAATTACGATCTCCAAGCTTATTCGTACCATCCGAGATCCTTTCTGCCGATTGTATCATGAATGACACGTTTGGACGAATGACACGAATTTTAACAGGTTATTTTCTGGCAAGCCCTAAGGGTATGGCAAGTTCACTGGAAAAATCGACAGTGTCCTGCAAACACATCACCATTATATCTTGTTTATGCCACTATCGTCTTGTGTAATCTCGTGGTTTTTTGCCTGCCAAACACATACAACAACTCAATGTTTCAGTTCGACGACCTTTAGCGACAACCCTTTCGCACACTCCTCAGGCGTATCCCCGATCACCTCGGAGATTGTACATTTGTCTCCGAACTCCACCCCCACAGGATGGCACAGGTCATATATTGCGCACTCGCCTCTTTTACATGAAGGTGGCTCAAAGACAACCTTCGACCCCTTGAACGCTTTTTTTGATTCGATTGCGGATATGATCGGGGATTCCACAACTTCGACTGCCTGTACGCCCTCGTCATGAACATAGCAATTGTGCTGGGTGGATGTTCTGACATTCACGATACGATATTTTCTTCCGGTGCTCAGGTTCATGCAACTGTTTTTGAACCTGCACTCCTCACATTCAGGGGCAGGACCCTTGAATATAAATTCTAATCCAACCTTTGCAAGCCGTACTCCGATAAGTGTGATTGTGCTATCAAGTTCCATCATATTCACCTTGTGCTTTGAGATGTGGTCGCCAAGTATTAAAATCTTGACCCAACAACTTTACGTTCACCGCCAACAAAGACCACTCCATGAAATGCCAACTCCAGTGCATCGAGTGTCGTGCAACGTACGATCCGGATGAGATCATATACCTCTGCCCGTCGTGCGGCGGACTGCTCGAGGTCGTCTACGACCTGCCATCAATTGATATTGACTTTCACACATCCGGCGAATGCAGATCGGTCTGGAAATATCGATCGCTCCTACCCGTAGAACGTGATCCAGTGACAATCTGCGAGGGCGGAACCCCGTTGTATCGCATCGGGCGGCTTGCCAAGGACATGGGCGCCCGCGAGATGTTTGTCAAGCACGAGGGCTTGAACCCGACAGGCTCGTTTAAGGATCGCGGCATGACTGTTGGCGTCACCAGGGCGCTTGAACTTGGAATGAAGACGGTTGCGTGCGCATCCACCGGGAACACGTCGGCATCACTCTCGATATATGCCGCAAAGGCAGAAATCCCTGCAGTTGTTCTGCTTCCGGGTGGTAAGGTTGCTCTCGGCAAGGTCGCACAGGCATTAATCCACGGCGCAAAGGTCTTGGATATCCGGGGAAACTTCGATCAGGCGCTCCAGCTCGTGCGAGAGGTCTGTGACGAGTATGGTTTTTATCTCTTGAACTCCATCAATCCGTTCAGGCTGGAGGGGCAGAAGACGATCGCATTCGAGATTGCGGATGAACTCGGGTGGGAGGTTCCGGATCGGGTCATCCTTCCGGTGGGCAACGCCGGAAACATCTCTGCAATCTACAAGGGCTTCAAAGAACTGAGGGAATGTGGCATCACTGATACGGTCCCGAAGATGACCGGCATTCAGGCGGAGGGCTCACGCCCGGTTGTGGATGCGATAGACCGTGGGCTGGACAGAATAGAGCCCGAACCAAATCCCGAGACGATTGCAACAGCGATACGGATTGGAGATCCGGTAAACGCTGCAAAAGCCCTTCGTGCGATCAGGGAATCCGGGGGGCTCGCAATCTCGGTAACGGATGACGAGATCATCCAGGCGCAGCGCGATCTGGCATCACTCGAAGGGATCGGAGTTGAGCCTGCAAGCGCTACATCGGTCGCTGGCATGCGTAAGCTGCTTGCGGATGGTGTAATTGATTCTGACGAGCGGATCGTCTGCATCACAACCGGTCATCTGCTCAAAGATCCAACCGAGGTCGTGGATATCTGCGCAAAGCCGATCGAGGTGGATGCCAATATCGAGGCGGTGCGAAAAGCGGTTTTCGGGTAGTCAGAGGTCTCGGGGGCGAGATGATGATGGAGACGCTGTATAAGATTCGAACGCTCGAAAAATTGGTGGACGCCGGCACAGAAGATGGGTTGATCGATAAGACTATTAGCAAACTTATCCAATATAAAACGGGTAAGATTGAGCGTGAATTGCAGGAATTAGAAAGTGCTATGAAGAAATTTGAATCGAAATATAATATGGGTACGGAAACTTTCTATAAACAGTTTGAAGATGGCGGATTGGGGGATGAAATGGATTTTTTTGAATGGTATACCCTTTGTGATATGCACAAACGGATCATACAGAGACTGAACATTGCAGAAAGGGGATAAATTGGACATACGTGAATATTTCGATGGATTGAAATTATGTTTGATCATCGATCCCATCGTAGAATCAGTCGAGATAATAAATGAGAAAATCGGGGAAAGGGAAGGGTATTTGAGGGTTACAATCAAATTTCCAGATGATAGCGTGATGCACTGCTTTGAGTATGTGATATTTGATGAAACCGTCGAAATTTCAAAATATAGTTTCCACTGGCAGGATGCCGCAGGAAATTTAATTCGCAGGTGGGACAACGCCCCACATCACCCCGAACTTGACAGGTACCAACATCACGTCCATACGAAAGATATCGTGAGTGCGTCAAGTGAGATTGGTATCAGAACGGTTTTAAGTACAGTGAAGTCCATTCTTAGCCAGCGAAATCAGCACATATGGATTGCAAATTCCACGAATCGAACATGAACGCAAACATCTACGAGATATTCAACTCCATTCAGGGAGAAGGGATCTATGTCGGCGCAAGACAGATATTTGTCAGGTTCTGCGGCTGCCAGCTCAATTGCGGCTACTGTGATACCCAGGAGGCACAGTCTCCGGTCGATAGATGCAGAATTCACGACCGCCACATCAACAACCCCCTGAATGTCAACACGGTAATCGACGCCATCAATGGGCTCTGGACACCATCCACCAGACACATCAGTTTGACTGGAGGTGAGCCGCTCCTGCACGCCGGTTTCATCAAAGAACTTGCCGGATACACTTCGAGACCGATGTATCTGGAGACAAACGCGGGAATCCCGGATGCTGCCAGAACAGTGTCAGATGCAATCGAGATCGCCGCGTGCGACATTAAGCTTCCCGAGCACCGGTCAACAGATGAGTACGATCGCCTCCATGGTTATGAACTGGAGACGATCAGAATTTTCCATTCGAGAGACGTTGAAACCTTTGCCAAGATCATCGTGCTCCGGAACACAACAATTGAGAGCATCAAAAAGGCAATACTTGACATCGAAGCAATCAACAGCGAAATTCCATTGATTCTACAGCCAGCGACCCCCCTGGATATCGATATGGGTCAATTGCTTGGTCTGATGGACTTTGCAGGCATGCACCTCTCCGATATCCGCATAATTCCTCAGATGCACAGGCTGATCGGAGTTCCTTGATTAATTATATATAGCATAGCAGCAGATTGTTATTTGAGGGTCTGCGGATGGATAAATGGCAGGTTGATCTACAAATACCGGATATTGGCTCGATGTTTACGCTGAGCACTGTGGGGATATGTTCAGCGCTGATCGCTCTTGCGGAGATCACATACATGATGATGATCATAACGACCGCTTACGAGACCAACGGAAAGGACTGGCTTATGGATCTGCTGTGCGCAGAGGCGTTCACCGAGGAGATTACGTACGTTCTCGTATCTTCGGTCCTTCTTTTGCTCTCTGCGATCGTTTTTCTCGCGACGATGTGCATTTCACTCTTCGAACTGAACTGGGTCAGGGACGGGCACAAACCGCATCTAAAGATCTTGACTATATCGTTTATAATCGGTCTGGTTCTGCTCTCGCTCACCCTCCTATCCACACTCATCATCACCAGGTACGGCGTCGGGATGTTCGGACTGATACGATAATCGGAGGCTCCTATGACGGAAACAACTGCGACAACCATAAAAAATTGGATAGACAAGCTCAAGGGCACAAACGGCAATGGAAATGGCAACGGGAACGGGGGTGGCAACCGGGGCAGAATTGATTCCACCACGATAGTAGGAACAATTGTGGAACAACCACCTGAAACAGTGGAGGCGATAAAAAAAGAACTGAGCGAGATCACGAAGGTCCAAACGAAGACCCGGCGTGTGCTTTACCCATTTTCAGCGATCGTTGGGCAGGAACAGATGAAACGTGCGCTGATCTTAAATGCGATCAACCCGTCGGTAGGTGGGGTCTTGATCCGTGGTCAGAAGGGTACAGCGAAATCGACTGCGGTGCGGGGACTCGCGGAGGTGCTCCCTGATGTCGAGATTGTGAAGGGGTGCAGGTTCAACTGCGATCCGGCACATCCGGACAAATTCTGCTGGGAGTGCAGAGAGCGCGCCGAGGCGGGTGGACTCGATGTCGAGAAGCGTATGATGCGCGTGGTTGATCTTCCGGTCGGCGCGACCGAGGATCGAGTCGTCGGGAGCCTCGATATCGAAAAGGCGCTAAAACAGGGTTTGCAGGCGTTCGAGCCCGGAATACTTGCGGATGCGAATCGATCCATCCTGTACGTGGACGAGATCAATCTCCTTGATGATTACGTGGTCGATGCCCTGCTGGATGCTGCGGCTATGGGTGTCAACACGGTCGAGCGTGAGGGCGTCAGCGTGAGCCACCCGGCACAGTTCATAATCGTCGGGAGCATGAACCCCGAGGAAGGCGAACTGCGCCCGCAACTCCTTGACCGGATTGCGCTGCAGGTCGAGGTCGAGGGCATTCCCGATATCGAGCAGAGAATAGAGATCGTTGTCAGGCAGAACGAGTTTCAGAGAGACCCACTGGAGTTCAGGCGGCAGTATGATGGGGATCAGGAGCGTCTGCGTGCGAGAATCATACAGGCACGGAGCCTGCTCTCAAGAATCACGATGCCGCCTGAGTATCTGCGGACCATCGCACGGATATGCATCGAGTTTCGGGTGGACGGGCATCGTGCCGACATCATGATCGACCGGGCAGCACGGACGAATGCGGCTTACGAGGGTAGAGACCGGGCGATCGAGGATGATTTAATCGAGGCGGCAGAGCTCGTGCTTCCGCACAGGATGAGAAAGCGTCCGTTCGAGGAGGAGGAGTTCAGCACGGACCGGTTAAAGGAGATAGTGCGGGTGTAGGTGGGGTTTTAGCTCTTCAGGTGGAACGTGCTCAATATTCCGTGGTAGGAACCACAAGATTACGCAGTCTAAAGCAGCGGCGCAGCCATCTTCACAAGATTTCTGTGTTACTCTTGTGCAATCTCGTGGTTTTATATGCGGATGTACGCGCAATATTGAGTAAGTGCAATATGCCCGGCAGAGTGGGGTGTATAAGGTTTGAAACATGATTATTTTACGATATAATCGTTTATATGCACTAATTTGGACTTACAAAATCCAACCTCAAAATGGCGCTATATGGACAAACCTAACAAAGGTCTATCGCATATTGAACACAAGTACTATCCGTAATCCTGATGGACGCGCTATAAAAATTTGGCATGTAGAGTGTTTTGTCTCAGTTGGGTTGGCAGCAAAATCCGGATACCTGAAAGTCATGTTGCATAATGTTTGAAGGACGCATAAGATATGAAACGTGTGATACTTGTCCAGCGAAATTGCCCCACAAACGGTGAGTCAAAAAACATACGAAAACTTATTGAATTGCAGGATCTGGCAAAATCTGCAAACTACAAGGTGATTGGCGATGTCGCGCAAACAAGAAGACCTGACAGGAAGTACCAGATGGGGCGTGGAAAGGTTGAAGAACTTGCTTTGATGGTGAAAGAGTTGGGTGCTGACGGGATCATTTTTTCCAACCAGTTGAGTGCAACACAGATATACAACATATCCGAGACCTGCAAGTGTGAAGTAATTGACAAGTTCCAGTTGATACTTGAAATATTTGCCAAGCGGGCAACCACAAAACGTGCTAAACTTCAAGTCGAACTTGCAAAATTCCAGTACGAACTCCCAAAAGCAAAGGCGATTGTGTCACTTCTTAAAAAGGAAGAGCGCCCCGGGTTTATGGGGCTTGGGAGTTATGAGGATTCGTATGAGCAGGACCTTAAGAGCAGGATAAGCCGAATAAAAAAAGAGCTTGCAGGTGTCCAAAAAGACAGTGAATCACAACGGCTCAAGCGGCATGAACATGGTTTCTCAATTGTGGCACTGGCAGGCTATACCAGTGCCGGAAAAAGCACCCTTTTCAATGCACTTGTGGATGAAGATGTGCACGTTGAGGATATGCTTTTCACAACACTTCTGCCAATAACACGCGCGCTGAATATCCGTGGGCGACGTGTACTCTTGACTGACACGGTCGGGTTTATTGAAGATCTGCCACACTGGCTGATTGATGCGTTTCGTTCAACACTGAATGAGATATTCCTTGCCGATGTTATCCTGCTGGTTGTTGATGCCAGTGAATCTCCTGACATCATGCGACAAAAACTTGACACCTCATACAACACATTGTGGGAACAGATAAAAGGAGTGCATATCATCACTGTGCTGAACAAAATTGACCGAATTACAGAAAATGAACTGAAAGAGCAACTCGAAAATGTAGGGTACCTTGCTCCAAATCCTGTTGCAGTCTCTGCAAAAAGTGGTTTGGGGTTTGATGAACTTAAGATGGCGATATACGGACAACTCCCAAAATGGCAACGCGACACGGTTTCATTGCCGATGTCGGAATATGGAATGTCAATTATATCATGGTTGTTTGATGAAGGTATTGTGCACAACATCAATTACAAAGACCGGATCATAGTCGATTTTGAAGCGCGGGATGAGATTATTCTAAAGGCAGGGATGATCGAAAAAAAGAGGTGACTGTACTCAGCGACCTGTATAAACTGCGATTGTAATGGCATGCACAGCATACTGTCGCAGAGAGCTTGGAGTGTGTCCCCTCCGCGGTCTTTGTGGCTATTGTTTTCAAATTGAAAATCTCAGGTTGCGGTGGCGTGGTGCATAGTCTCGTGGTTGTATA
>DAWR01000192.1:13396-26138 GCA_002506015.1 Candidatus Methanogasteraceae archaeon UBA261
CAATCTCGCTTTCAGTGATCCCGAAGAAGGAGACGATCGTATCCCGCTTTTCGTTGCTGTACTTCAGCACATCTGCCGCCACAACGAGGCTTCCAAGCTCGCTTTTCGCCGCATCAGGGATATTCGCCCCGACTGCGATTATCACCACATTGTTTCTGCCGGTTCTGACACCCATTGCGAGCGCCCTCTTGATCTGGCGGTTTCCGGATGCGTAGAGCATAATCTCCATTCCGAGATCATCAGAGATGTTGCAGGAGCGCACAGTTGCCCGGACCGCTTTTTCCACTGCTGCGATTATGTGCTCTTCGCCTGCAGTCTTTCCGGCGTCGATCGCCTGAACCGTGATTCTGTGTCCGGATGCAATATCGTTTAGTCGGAGAAGAAACTCCTCAATCGCTGGTATCTCGCAGGTTCCGGCTGTTATATGTAGGTCCATGGTCGTATTGGTTGGTAGGGAGATTATGCAGTGGTTGGCGTCGTGGTTGCCGTCAGTTTTTGGCTTGAATGGTTAAAAGGATTTTTAATGCATGAATACAAGTGATAAATCGTGCATACATCGGGGCAGCGAGATGGATTGATATGATGCAGCATGTAATCGGCATAAAAGACTTTTCGCGTGGCACAATAGACGCCATCCTCAATCGTGCCGCAGAACTCGAATCGGTTGCGTGCGGCGGATCATCAAATATCCTCTCGGGCAGGATACTTGCAACACTCTTCTATGAGCCAAGCACCAGAACCCGGCTCTCATTCGATTCTGCGATGAAACGACTTGGTGGCAATGTCATTGATTTCGGTTCGATTGAGGTGTCATCAATTGCGAAAGGCGAGAACCTTGCAGACACAATCTCTGTTGTCAGCGGATACGCGGATGCGATCGTGCTCCGGCATCCGAAGGAGGGTGCGGCACGGATGGCGTCCGAATTCTCGTCAGTTCCTGTCATAAACGCCGGCGATGGTGCAGGACAACATCCGACGCAGACGCTTCTTGATCTGTACACAATAAGAAAAGAGAGTAAGCTCGATGGGGTGAAGATTGCACTTGTCGGGGATCTCAAGTACGGGCGGACTGTTCATTCTCTTGCACACGCGCTTTCAATGTACAATTCTGAGATATATCTCGTCTCGCCGGAGCAGTTGAAGATGCCCGATTCGATAAAGGACGATTTGACCAAAAGCGGTACGAAAATCATAGAAACAACCAACATCGACGATGCAATCGGTGTGGTGGATGTGCTCTACCTCACGAGAATTCAGAAGGAGCGGTTTCCGGATCCCGCCGAATATCAGACGGTGGCGGGCAGTTACAAAGTGACAAAAGATACTTTAAATGAAGTAAAAGACGATTTAATCATAATGCACCCGCTTCCGAGGGTGAATGAGATCGATCCGGATGTCGATTCAACCAAACATGCAGTATATTTCAGGCAGTCGTTCTACGGGGTGCCTGTGCGCATGGCGATTCTCTCGATGGTGATGGCATGACTGCAGAGAGCAGGGAGTTGCGGGTTCGGCGGATCAGAAACGGAACCGTGATCGATCATATCACAGCAGGGCAAGCACTGAATGTGCTGCGCATTCTCGGCATCACAGGTCGGTCGGACGAGGTTGTGAGCGTCGTCATGAATGTCTCTGATCGGAAGAAAGACATCGTAAAGATTGAAAATAGGGAATTGGATCCCGAAGAAGTGGATACAATCGCATTGATCTCGCCTGATGCGACAATCAACATCATACGGGATTATAAGGTTGCGGAAAAACACGAAGTGATCCTTCCATCGCATATCGAGGGCGTGGTCAGATGCATGAATCCAAACTGTATCACAAACACGGATGAGCCAGTCCTTGCCGGATTTGAGATATCCCGCGGCGAGGGAGTTGAGCTGCGTTGCGTCTACTGTGGAAAGGTGATAACAGATCAGATTGCGGATTTTCTCATTTAGGAGTATTGATCAGATGGCACGTGTTTAGCCAACCACAGGATTGCACAGATTTCCACGAGGAATTATGAGGGGGCAAGATAAAATGCAAACCCAACCAATATCTTGTGTTGATCTCATAGAATCTCGTGGTTTTTTCACCTCGACTAAACACATACTCCGGATGAAAGATTATATAGCAAATAACACCATCTAATTGAAGAGATGATGATGCAGGTGATGCTATGATTGCGCAGGTACTATGGGTTGCATTGATACTGTTGGTTGCAGCATCCGTTCTACCGGGGCAGTATCGGCGCCATCGTTTCCTTATCGGGGCCGCGGGATGGTTCTTCTTTGCGATCCACTGGGCAGCGCAACCGATGCACTACATAGAGATCGGGGATTATGCCAATGTCGTGCTGGTGCTGGCGGTATCGCTATTCTGCCTGCTTGTTTGCCATGCGATGATCAGGAGTTACAGGCATTATGAGGGCGCGGAGAAGATTCTTCTGACTCTGACAACCGCATCAGCACTCGGAGGTGCATTCTACTACCCATTTGCCGAGATTGAGGTTCTCAAAACATTTCTGATCGCTGTTGTCGCAAAGCAGGTCGTTTACATCCTGCATGTGATCAACGTACCTGCGCATCTTAGCGGTTGGGATCATATCGTACTCAACGGACATACGGTCACAATCATCCTTGCATGCACCGCAATCGAGAGCATCGCGATATTCTTCGGACTGATCTTCTGCGTACGCGCATCCGCGAAAAGAACCGCGATCGCATTCGCAGTCTCGGTTCCGGTGATCTACATTCTGAACCTGGCAAGAAACGTCTTCGTCGTAGTTGCTTATGGCTACCAGTGGTTTGGCGAGAACAGCTTTCAGATCGCGCACCACTATATTGCGAAGATCGGATCCGGAATCGCGCTCTTTGTGATCGCTTATGCTGTACTGCTAGCACTTCCCGAACTGCTGGATGCGATCGATCGCTTATTTGCGATCCTGCGAGTATATGCGAGGGGTGAAGAGGAGACATGACGATCCGGATTGCGAAAGGTTCTGTCGGGTGGCTTCTGACTGCCGGTGCCTGTGCTTTGACGGCATCGGTTGCCGCCACAATCGATGGCAGGTTCCGCATACCTGCCTATTTTTGTATTTTGCTGACGGTCTTCTTTGTCGGGTTTTTTCGTGATCCGCAACGCAGACCCGATTACGATCCGGATATAACGCACGACCCCGTGCTGCTGGCGCCTGCGGATGGCAGGGTAATGGCGATCGATCGTTGCGGCGTGCAGATATTCATGAACTTTCACAACGTGCACGTCAACAGGGCGCCGATCTCGGGCAAAATCGAGTCCATCAAGTATATAAAAGGGAGTCACATCCCGGCTTTCACGAAAAACTCGCTCAGAAATGAGCGCAACAAGATCGTCATCGTAAACAAAGACGTCCGGTGCACGGTAACGCAGATCGCCGGAACGATAACGCGTAGAATTGTATCTTACGTCGGGGAAGGGGATTCTGTAGAACGAGGCGGGCGCATTGGCATGATCCGGCTTGGTTCGAGGGTGGATGTGACAATCCCCCCTGGTTTTGAGCCCGTCGTGCACCGGGGAGATCACGTGCGTGCCGGCGAGACTGTGATCGCCACTATAAGATCAGGAACCAAAGATGAGCAGCAGCGATCCTGAAGCAGGCGTCCTTGAGTTGCTTCGACTGCCAGACCTTGTCACAATCTTAAATATCCTCTTCGGGTTCACGGCAATCCTTTTTGTTCTGAACCGTAACACCAGCGGAGCAATCATCTTGATCCTTGCTGCAGCGCTTGCCGACGGCGTGGATGGTGCTGTTGCAAGGCGCTTCGAGTCGGGCGTCTTCGGAGAGCACCTCGACTCATTTGCGGACGCAATCTCCTTTGGCGTAGCCCCCGCTGTCATCTATTATGCGATCGTAAGCGTCGAGCACCACACAATCGCATGCGCATTCTCTGCTGCGTACCTGATCTGCGGGGTGCTCAGGCTGGTCAGGTTCAGCATACTGGACGTCGCTGAGTTCAGAGGAATTCCGATCACAGCAGCAGGCGCATTTGCGGTGATGTCACTGTATCTGACAGACTCGCCCTATCTGGCAACCGGAGTCTTTGCCGTACTCTCTCTTCTGATGGTTAGCAATATCCCCTACCCAAAAGTCAGGTCGACCCCGGTTTTGATGCTGCTCACAATTGTCTTCACCCTCACGATTGTGGCGCATTGCATCGGACTGTACAACTGGTTTGCATGGCTTTTGGTAATCCTGCTTGGTATGTACGTGCTAACTCCGCTGATCGGGGGCGGACGCATCTACGCGGGTCGGTCGCAACGTTCGTGAAACACGTAAGCATGGCTGCAGACACTTACGACTTAACGTATGGCATGCTTGACCGAAAATACGGGCTCACCACCGTGAACTACTCAAAGCAACAGGAATAATGGATTACACGATGGATAAATCGCCCATAGTCGTGGAAAAATGGTTAAAGGGGGCAATTCCCGGATACATCCACCCTGTGAATACGACGTACCCGGGCGCGGGATTGTGCTTCCGCTAAAATCCCGAATTAGTCTACTCGACCAGCACCTTCTCAGCCAGACCGTGACCGATTGTGATCGACTGCGCGCCCACTTTCGCAAGTACGTACGAACCTCTCTTCGGCGTCGGTGCCGGCGTCTCTTTTCTGAGGAGTGTGATCTCAGACCCCTCTTTTAGCCCAATCCGCTCGAACTTCTCCGCGAGGTGAGTCCCTCCAACGATCTTCTCCATCGTAGCCTTCTCACCATCTTTCAGGTAATTAATCTGGGTGGGTTTACCATCTATAACCACAAACACCTTCGATGCCTGACCTTCGCCCATCTTAATCTCTGTTCCCTCTACCGAGAACACCAGTGTGCGGTCAGGAACATGGCGCAGAAACGCAAGTTCACTTCCTTTTGTGATGCCGCACTCGGAGAGAAAACCTTCGAAGTCCTTCCCGCCTTCAATCGATCCGACGGTACCCTTATCACCGCCCTCCAGCATTAGCAGTGGAAGAATCTTCCCCTTATGTTCCAGATATATCTTATCAGCCCATCCACGAGCTATTATTATCTCCTGATCCGCTACTGCCAGCGATATCGGTCCGCTGTGCACATGCACGGGCTCGGTTGCTACTATCTCGAGTTCGACTCCGTCTGTTACGCCGAGTTCCGCGAGGTGTTCTTTGACATCCGCGCCACCCGTGATCTCCTTGACACGCACTGTGGTTTCAGGTTCAACATCTTTCAGTAGTTTCATCTTGTACACCTTCTTTTCTGGTTTATCGACCTTGTGGGTCGATTCCATGATGTATTACTAGGTACACAAGTACCCTGCCCTAACAAAGTTAGGTTTATTCGGGAAAACCTAATTTCATCCCCCCCTCCGGTGCGATCTCGAGAAGGGGCGTGAAAAACGAATAAAGCGCGCCCACGCATCTATTTATGTAGCCTAACCGCGATAACCATTATTCATGGAACTGAGAAGCGACCGCGTCAAAAAAGGGCTTGCACGGGCTCCCCACCGTGCACTCCTCCGAGCAACAGGAATAACAGACTATGAGATGGATAAGCCGTTCATCGCAGTGGTAAACTCGTGGAATGATATTATTCCCGGGCACATCCACCTCGAAAAGGTAAGCGAAGCCGTGAAATCCGGAATACGGATGGCTGGTGGCGTGCCGTTTGAATTCTCAACGATCGGAATCTGCGATGGTATCGCTATGAACCACGCAGGCATGCGGTACCCGATGCCATCACGGGAACTGATCGCCGACTCAATCGAGATCATGGTGAATGCACATGCGTTCGACGGCATGGTTCTGATACCGTCCTGCGACAAGATCGTGCCAGGACACTTAATGGCGGCAGGGCGCCTTGACATCCCCACGATTGCAGTGACCGGCGGACCGATGCTCCCCGGGTTCACAGGCGATCAAGAGCGTGACCTGATCTCGGTATTCGAGGCGGTCGGTGAGTCACACGATGACGAGTATATCTACAACCTCGAGAGCGTTGCGTGTCCGGGCGCGGGATCCTGCTCAGGACTCTTCACAGCAAACACGATGGCATGCATGACCGAGGCGCTCGGCATGAGTCTCCCTGGCTGCGCAACTGCTCACGCAATCGACGCAAAGAAGATCCATATCGCAAAGGACTCCGGCAGGAAGATCGTGGAACTGATCGAGAAGAATATCACGGCACGCCAGATTGTGACCGAGAAGTCGTTTGGCAATGCGGTATGCGTGGATATGGCGATCGGAGGCAGCACAAACACTGTTCTCCATCTACCCGCGATCGCACACGATTTTGATATCACGCTTCCGCTCTCGCGATTTGACGAACTCAGCCGGACTACGCCGCACCTGATCAACCTGCGCCCGGGCGGCGAGCACTTCATGATTGATTTCGACAAGGCAGGAGGAATCTATGCGATAATAGAGCGGCTGCAAGAGAGCTCCGGAATCAATCTCGATTCGCTCACTGTTACAACCGACACACTCGGCGAGAACCTGTCGGCTCACGTGATTGTGAACCCAGAGACGAACCGGCAGATCATCGCAACCATGGACGAACCGCTGCACGCGGAGGGCGGGATTGCAATTCTCTACGGAACGCTCGCACCGAATGGCTCTGTTGTCAAGCAGACCGCAGTCAACTCCGCGATGATGCGGCATACGGGACCTGCAAAAGTCTTCGAGAGTGAGGAGGATGCGATGGATGCGATCATGGACCACAAAATCGTGTCCGGCGACGTTGTTGTCGTCCGCTACGAGGGTCCCAAGGGAGGTCCTGGTATGCGCGAGATGCTCTCGCCAACGTCAGCGATCGCAGGTATGGGCTTGATCGATTCGGTCGCACTGATAACAGATGGGAGATTCTCAGGCGGGACACGCGGACCCTGTATCGGGCACGTGTCGCCAGAAGCGGCAATCGGGGGTGCGATCGCACTTGTGCGTGACGGGGACACAATCGAGATCGATATCCCGAACAGGGTGCTGAACCTGCTCGTTGATTCTGGTGAACTTGACGCACGGAAGAAGGCGTGGAAACCACCTGAATCGAAAGTGAGCGGTGTTCTTGCGCGATATCAGCGGATGGTTGGCGATGCGAGCGAAGGAAGCGTGATCACGTAGGCGCGGTGTCGCAGGAGGGTGGGCACGTCCCACCCCTCCATCAATTCGCCATGACCTCCTTCAGCATTTTTGCACTGCTTTTTCAATTCTTCAACTGTTTCGGCACCTCTTCGTATTCGCGTGGATGTCTACCTATAAAACCACGGGATTACACAAGATTAACACAGAAATCTTGTGGTTTCTACCATATTGTATTGGGCATGTTCCGATGTAATCTTCACAGCCTGATCCATGCAATCTCGATGTATCCGACCCTGCCACGGTCACAATTTGGGTAGCCAAAGATCATCCGCTTGTGAACGCTGTTTGCGATGCGCACTGCGCGCGAGAGCTCCGGAAGCGAGAATGCATGATCCGATGAGACCGCGTGCACAAGATATTCGGAGTGCGTATCGGTCCTGAATTTCTTGTAGACGCGGAAATGGGTTCCGAACTTAAATCCGGTCTTCACAACGTGACCGGAGTCTCTGAGGTCGGAGTACGCTGAATATTTCAGCACATACCCCGGATCGATCTCGGCTGCGTAGCGATCGAACGCCTCAAGTCCCATACCCTCAATTTCAATCCACTTCCGGGCGAGAAGATAGCCGGACTCAACAAGAGAGAGTTGGAGGCGGAATTCATCCAGCTTCTTGCCAAAGAAATACGTGCTGTGCAGAAAATCAGCCATCTCTGGATCCCAGACGATCGTCCGGTCACCGATCAAACCAGCTTCTGCAGGCGTCTCGATCTCATCCGGTTTACTATCCCCGCCTGCCATAACCGATGTTTTCAACTCATAAAACGTTATGTCGCTTTCTTCATCAACTATCGCCAGTATCAACCGTTTTCTCGCATTTTCCGCACGGTTCAGTTCCTGAATCATGCGCTGGAGCGGCAGGCGTGAACGTTCCGAGATCAGGTACACGAATATGTGAGCCGCCGTTTTTCCGGGATGCCCACCTCGCGGGTACAGCCGGAACCCAATCGGACTCATCTTTGTGTAGTAACCGCGCTCGCGCATATCCTTGAATACGATATACCCGAGTTCAAAATCCGTAATACGTTTGGATGCAATCTCAAAAAACGTTTTGAAGTCAACAGACTCCCCGTTTGAGAATATCTCGATTTTTTTCCGGTAAAGCAGATATGCCCCCTCAACCAGTGCCAGTTCCAGTCTTCCGTCCTTCACACGCCCGTAGAAACCGCGGTCGTATAATTCGCTGACCGCATCGCCTTCTGCTGTGATTGTGTTATCGCGCAGTTCACATTTCATTGATCTGGTTTGCTCACGTAATGTTTATATTGGTATCTTGTGATGTGTGAATGATGGGCTCGTGGTCTAGTCGGTCATGACGTCGCCTTCACACGGCGGAGGTCCTGCGTTCGAATCGCAGCGAGCCCATTAACTTTTTTCTGCGAATTCTTGACAGAATCAGACATGCTCAATACTGTATGATATGAACCACGAGGTTACACAGTCTGCGAAGTCATCCCCACAAGATTTCTGTGTTAATCTTGCGTATTAGTCGGCGTTTTTATATGTGGATATTCGCACAATATTGAGTAAGTACCAAGAATTTAGGGCAGAGTTGATTTGCAGGTTCTGATTCGCACAATTAGCTCAAACGTGCCCGGAGATGTCTGTAATCGCTGTGCCGAATGCATCGGTTTAGTGCCGCACAACCTGACATTTCCCGACCACCAACATGCTTATATCTCATGGTTACAATAGAACTTAATAGGGGATATTACCATGATAAGACACAAAACTGGGATTGCAGGATTTGATGAACTGGTGCAGGGAGGACTTGTCGAGAAGCGTATATACCTAGTGAGTGGTCCCCCCGGAAGTGGTAAGACCACATTCGGGATTCAGTTTCTTGCGTATGGCGCAACCATCGGTGAACTCGGGTTGTATGTGACGCTTTCCGAGAGCCCGCATAACATCGTCAGCGATATGTCCAATTATGCATTGAACATACCGACGCTGATCAAACTGAAAAAACTGCTCTTTCTGGACCTCGGACCAACGCTTGAGTACGGATATGGCGATGAGTTGCATAGTGTGATCACACCCTCGTTCGATTCCGCTAATCAGACCGCGCCCGAGGCAGAGGCACCCTCTCCGTTCATCGTATATAAGGAGATCAGCAACTTTGTAAAGCAGTACAACATTCAGAGGCTGGTCATCGATTCGGTCTCCGCGATACGATTTACAAGCGAGAAGCGTTCGCAGGAGGAGAAAGAGATGAGTCGGTTCATGCGGAATTTGAGGGAGCTTGGCTGCACCACGATCCTCTTATCGGAACTCACCGACCCGAACACCTACTCAACCGAGCAGTTTGCGGCAAGTGGTGTTATCTTCATGCACAACTTCATGCGCGAGGACAGCATGACCCGTGCGGTACAGATCATCAAGATGCGCGGTACCGAGCATGATTGTGATATGCGAAAGATCACGTTCACCAAACAGGGGCTACAGGTTCTTGAACGGATGTGATGTGTAATATGCGATGATCATGCTTTTCAAGAAGAAAAGGGGTGGCAAACCCATGGATGAAGCTCTTCTGAAAGAACTCACGGAGGCGATATCCCGACTCGGTTATGATGTTGGGTATCACCACCATTCCGAGATTGGCTGGGTTTCCAGTGCGTACAATGATCTGATGGAACGTGCCGCGGCTCACGACGTCGAGGAGATCCTCCGAGAGCATTATCTCCAAGGCAAATTACGGGGTGCGGAATCCCGGAGGCATGAGTACCTTGCACCGGGAACGGTAGCAACCCCTGCGCAAACTCCGCTGACGGTTGTTACGAGGCTACCTCCTGCATATCGTATGGTTGAGCCGCCAGCGGTGACCAGTGCCCCGCAGAGCATCGACCGACCGAAGATGGTTGACCGACCGAAAGCACTGGACGGCTTCACTCTTACCAGATAGACGTTTTAGGTGATATTATGTGTGAATTGAAGGTAACAAAACCGGACGGGACTGTTATTGCCGATGATGTGGTGCATATCATAGTAGACGGCGATGCGCTCGAACTGCGCGGCATTCTTGGCGATACCACGACCGTGCACGGGAGACTCATCGAAATAGATATAACCAGTGAAAGAGCGATTGTAGAGGGATAATTATGTCTGTAAAAGTTGTGGTCAATGGATATGGAACGATTGGGAAACGCGTGGCAGATGCGGTCGCAGCCCAGTCTGACATGGAGGTTGTGGGTGTTGCAAAGACACGCCCCAACTTCGAGGCGCGAATGGCGCTTGAGAAGGGATTTCCGCTCTATGTACTTGCTGGCAGGGAATCTGATTTTAAGGATGCTGGAATGGAGATCAGCGGAACCGTTGAGGAGATGCTTAATGAGGGGGATGTCGTCGTGGACTGCACCCCTGGCGATATCGGGGCTAAGAACAAGCCGCTGTACGACGCCGCCGACATAAAGGCGATCTGGCAGGGCGGGGAAGACCACGAACTCGCAGGGATCTCGTTCAATGCGTGCTCGAATTATGACGAGGCATTCGGATGCGACTATGCGCGAGTTGTCTCATGCAACACGACAGGGCTTTCCAGGATCCTCTCGACGCTTGACGCCGAGTTTGACGTCGGAAAAGTGCGTGCGACGCTGTGCAGGCGATCTGCCGACCCTGGGGACGTCAAGAAGGGACCGATCAACGCAATCATCCCCGAACTGAGGATGCCGTCCCATCATGGACCCGATGTCAAGACCGTACTCAAGCAAATCGACATCGACACCGTTGCAATCAAGGTTCCGACGACGCTCATGCACGTCCACATCGTGAACGTGAACCTCAAACAGGAGTGCACATCGGATGATGTGACCGACGCTCTTGCTGAGAATCCACGGGTCAGGCTTATAGGCGATGGAATGTCATCGACTGCCGAGATCATGGAACTGGCGCGCGATATGAACCGCCCGCGCAGTGATATGTGGGAGAACTGCGTCTGGGAGAAGTCAATCAGTGTCTCGGACGGCGAACTGTACCTGTTCCAGGCAATTCACCAGGAATCCGACGTGATTCCTGAAAACGTTGATTGCATCAGGGCAATGACCGAACTCGAGCGCAATTCTGCGAAGTCAATTGAGAAGACGAACAAAGCGATGGGGATGTAAGGGGACCAAGAAACGTGATATTTAATGAAAATCGTAATCATTGGTGCCGGAGAAGTTGGATATTCCATTGCGAAAGCGTTATACACGCATAACGACATTACCCTCATTGAGAAGGATGAGGAATCCTGTAAAAGAGCGGGCGAGCTGGATGTACAGGTCATCAAGGGTAATGGTGCGAACGTTGACATCCTGAGGCAGGCTCTGCCAGCAGACCTCGTGGTTGCAGTAACAGGCAACGACGAGGTCAACGTTGTCTCCTGCATCGCTACAAAGTTGCTGACGCGGAGCGGAAAGGGGGGCATGACAATTGCCAGGGTCTCGAATCCAGACTACATCAACAAGCCGCTAAACCATCGAAAAGAGGTCGGGATGGACTTTATGATCTGTCCCGAACTGACACTGGCATCCGGGGTCGCAGGAATTGTGTCGGTACCATCCGCTGTTGGCATGGACGCATTCGCGGATGGCAGGGTCCAGATGATGGAGTTCCGGGTGGGTAAGAATACGGCATTTGATGGGGAATCGCTCGCTGATGCCGAGATTCCGGACTGCTGCGTCGTCAGCGCGCTGATCAGGGGAACGGAGATCACAATCCCACATGGTCCTGATGTCCTGTATGAAGGGGACCATGTGATCGTGATCGGGAAGCCAGAAGCCATAACCGAGATCGAAGGAATGTTCGGTGGCATGGTTGGCGTCCATAACAAGGTCCTGATCGTTGGCGCGGGGATTGTGGGATTCTACATCGCAAATCTGCTTGCGGAGCGCGGCGACGTTGATCTCAAGATTATCGAGGCAGATAATGAACGCTGCATGGAGATTGCGGGTATGCTTCCGGATGCACTGGTTTTGCAGGGCGATGGCACCGATGCGCAACTTCTCAAATCAGAGGGTGCAGGTGAGATGAATGTGGTCATCGCAGCGACCGACAGCGACGAAAAGAACCTTCTCTGCCTCTTGATCGCAAAGCAACTCGGCGCAAAGAAAGTCATCGCCAAGGTCGATCGATCTGATTACATGGAACTGTTTGAGATGGTGGGAATCGATGCGGCACTCTCTCCGAAACAGGCGACCATCAACAGCGTCCTGCGTGTGACTATGGGTGCCGGAGTCGAGTCGCTCGCCGCTCTCGAGGGCGAACGGGCAGAGATCGTTGAACTGGTAGCAGCTCCGGGATCAAAAATGACAAAGAAGCCGCTTGACAGGATCAAGTTTCCGAAGAGCGCCATTGTGAGCGTGATTGTGCGCAACGAGGATGTGATTGTGCCGAGAGGCACCCACCAGATACAGGCGGGCGACCGGGTCGTGGTCTTTGCGCTGACATCAGTTCTGCCGAAGGTGAAGAAACTCTTTAGCTGACAGTACTTACCCAATATTATGTGGATATCCGCATATAAAACCACCGACTAAGGACGAGGCGGTTACCCGACTCTTCTCGTCTCAGAACGGTACGAGAAAGTTCCCCTTCATACACGCTTGCGCATCTCATAACCCTTTCTGTATCGGGCAGC
>DAWR01000018.1 GCA_002506015.1 Candidatus Methanogasteraceae archaeon UBA261
GATTTAGTGAGCTAAACACATACGGAACCACAAGGTGGTACAGATTTCCACAAGATTTCTGTGTTAATTTTGTGCAATCTCGTAGTTTTATAGGGGGATATCCATACAATATTGAGTAAGTACTCATTTTGGAAATAGCCTCCGCAGAAAAAGCATAATCCGATACTTGATCGGCAGAGCCTTTGACACAATCTTTTTTGTGGAGAGCGCATCCGCAAAGAACCTCAGTTTTCCTTTTGCCTCGATAAGACCCCGAAATGTTTCGCGGTCCATAAAGAACGAGAGCGGTTTCACACCAAACTGTTTCTTCACGCCGTCTGTGATATGACGACACTCGCGTCTCCAGTCGCCAGTTGATCCGATATTCGGTTTTATCGCATCGAGCGTTGTTATTAAGTTGATTGTGCCCCCTTCAATCCCAATGATCCAGTTTGTCCAGATATCCTGACCGCTGAAGATTGTGAGCATGACGAGCGCGTTGTCAGGAGCGGACGCGAAGAGTTTCTTTGCAGTCTTGTACTCAAAATCGGCGAGCCAGTGCGATCCGGCGGGGTACTGATTGATCCCGTGCCCGAACTCGCAGGATATGGCGTCCTTGAGCGAGAAGAGCTGTTTGATATAATTTGCGTCGCAATCAACGGTTCTTTCGAATCTGGTGAAGATGCGACGTATCGCAGGATATGAGATCGCGTAGACGGTCTTCACATCCTCTTCACGGTATATCGCTTTCATCACATCTTTTATCCGGCAACAGTCACTGAATCGCTCTTTTAAATCGTGTCTCGAGCCATCTCTGGTGTGCACAACCTTGATTGGGATACCGTCATTGTGGATTATGATGATCGCTGATTCTGGCGTTTTACTGTGGAAGATTGCGTGATAGAAGTTGTTCCACTGCTCAATTCCCCAGTCCACGATCTTCACGTTCTCGCCGATCATTTCTGATCCGCCTCGAGAATCAGAACCGTGTACGCAGGAACCGTTGTCACCGGACCGACCAGCTCTCCGCTCTTCAGATCGCGGTATATTCCGCCCACATCAACATCTCTCCTGTTTGCTCTGGTGTTTGCCACGAAGAGAAACTCCCTCCCGCAATCGGCAGCTCTTTGCACCGCAACATCGATTCCGGGATCGGTTTCGGGAATTGTGTGGTTCAATCCCGCCGCAGTCGCAATCCTCTCAATTATTCCGAGTAGCCCCTGCGTAACATGATCCGGCTCGGTAATTCTCGGAAAGAGGAATCCGAAATGGGTGATCGTCCCGCTTCCCACGCTCTGCTGGTAGATGATCGTTTCGTGCTCAGTTGCGAGCAGTGATGCCGGGACCGATGCGGGTGCAGATGGGGGGGATGAGGACGAAGAGATGGATGCGGAATCGCCAGGATCGGGCGTGTCGGATATATTGGCCATATCGAATAGATCAACAGAGGTGAGTGTTGCGCCATTCAGATCGAGCCGATCCAGCCTCTTGCGCGGCTTTAAGAGATTCTTTCCGAGAATATCACACTCTCGCATCGTGTAATCGAGCACGGGAACTCTTGGTCCGATCACAAGATGTCCGCCGTTTCTTGCGTAGTTGCGCAGTTTCTTCTGCACACTCTCGCTCATGAAATCGAATGTGGGCACTGCAACCATCTTGTATTCGGCAAGACGCTCCTCCGAGATTGTGGTGTCGCCGATTGTAACAGGGTACTTCGCAGCGCCGAACCCAAAGTAGAGCGCATCCCACTGACGCGTGCATTCGAGCTGGATTAGGTCGCTGAACCCGAGATCGTCTTCGCTTACGTAATACTCCGGGGTCATGCCCCCAATTATCGGAATCGGTGTTAAAAGCGATGATGCGAGCTCAAGGCGGGCGCAGTCGCGGTTGACAAGGAGAATTCCATCGCATGCGCTCGTAATCTCCTGATAATTCATCTGTTTGAGAATCCGGTTGAACTCCTGGTAAAACTTGAAATGCTCTCTTCTGATTCCTCCGAACCGATCTATTGGGCTTCCCACCCATCGCTCCCGCTCAACGAGCATGTAGAAGTTGATTCCTGAAAAACCGTGCATCAGCGCTGCGTATGTCGTGAATCTCGCATCATCGAGCATGATCGGCTTTACCGGGATCGGGAGTGCAACAAACCCTGCTGCGAACTCGGATAGGAATGGCGCGCGGCTTGTGCCATTCAGATACTGGACGCACCGTTTTACCTTGTGATACTCTTCTTTGTAGTAGTATAAGTCAAAACCGACGACGTCGACGATCTCTTCCATCCTTACGTGGTTGTACGGAGGTTTTGCGCACAATCCCGGAAGATTGTGGTAGATGAGTGTATCAACGCCGCGCTCTCTCAACATCTCCACAATACGGGAAAGCCCGTACTGTAGATAATACTCCTTGTACTCGATCCAGTCCAGATAGTAAGGTAGCTCTCTGTTCCCCCTGCTCGCCCCATTGCCCCCGCAATTGAATTCACGTGGCGGCGAAACCGCATCAAACGAGCCGTATTTCGTGGAATACCGCTCGTTCAACGCCCTGATGTCCTGATACTTCGCCTCCAGAAACTGTGCGTACAGCCGGATTGCGTCGGTCGAGTAATCGTGATCGTATGGCTGGGTGCGCAGGAAGAACGAGAGCTCGTTATCCGCCTGAACCGCAATTATTCCTCCGTGTGGGTGCAGATGCGCTCTTATGATCGGAGCGACGCGGTCAAAATATATGCCAACTTCCCGATAAAATTTTTCCGATGCATAACTCGGAACAGGAAACATACGCGGGGGTGATGGGAAGATAACGGGCGTACCATCTGCCGTGACCGACTGAATCTCGGGATCGTGCACGATTCGCTTCGGAAACCCGAAGTATGTGATCTCGGAGTTGACATGCGGACCCGGGCGCAGCAGAACACGCATATCTTTCTTCTCACAGAGCGTAAGAAATGCATCCAGATCGTGATCAGGATTGATCTCGCCAAAGTCAAACTTTCCGCGGGATATTTCGTGAACGCACCACGGCACGTACGTGCAGATCGTCTCAAAGCCCATCTCACGGACGCGATCAAGGATCTCGCCCCATCTCGAGCTGTCGAGCCGCCAGTAATGAACGCTGCCGCTCACAAGAATCATTCGTTCGCAATTAAGATGGAACCGCCTGTCCCGTATCGTCAGCGCCATGTCATTTTCGTATGCCGATGTACTCCCGCATGTCAGCAACCCCGATCTTCTTTGTCAGTTTGTCGATCCATGTTGCGTCCAGTTGCAGCCCCAGGTCCAGTTGTGTGTAGTAGTAGACCGTTCCGAGAAGCCCCATCGATTCCAGACGCCTGGACGAGTTCGTGACTTTTATGTGGGGGAAAAATCGCACATTCCCAAGTTTTCCTATCCGCCTGCTGAACTCCACATCCTCGAGCAGGACATTCTTGTAGCCCCCGCACTCAAAGTACGCATCGCGCCTCACACAGGTGTTAAAACCCGGGAGAGTGGCAGATATCAACATATCCCGCATCAGAAAATACTTGTTTGCAACAGTCTCTGCAAGTTTTATCTGCTCCGAATGTTCTGTAAATTCAAAACCGGTTGAGAACGCGACGAGACCGGGATTGGCTTTGAACGTCTCATATACACAGGAAAGATAGTATCCCGGAACCACGGTATCCGCATCGATGAATATGAGGCATTTGCTGCTCTTGCTCGCATGAAGTGCGCCATAGTGCCTGCCTGCTCCGATCCCCCGATCTTCGCAGTTTAGCACCTGATCTGCGAACTCTCGTCCGATATCAAGGCTTCCGTCCGTGCTGCCACCATCAGATATGATCAGTTCATAGCCCGTGTTCGTGTTCTGGTCTTCAATTGATCTGAGCGTCGCCTCGAGGTTCGTAGCCTCATTTAAAACCGGCACGATGACCGAAATCTCCAGCTCCATGAGTGGTTACTTTGTGCCGGGTGGAATTAAGGCTGATGGTTTGGGTGACGATTTAGAAATATTACAAACAACGGCTTTGAGATGATCACGTGTATGTGTGTTCGGTTAAGGCTCAAACAGATGTCACGGACAGGGGCATTTCACTAACATTGGGAACTTTTGTGGGTTACCAGCACATATCTGCTATAAGTATAGTTCCCAGTTGATCGCTGCTCAAAAACTTTCTTTATAATTATACCAGTCTTTAACCAGTCCTTTGCTTTCCATGAGCCTGACAAATGATATTCGTATGTGTTTAGCTGAGGCGGAAAAAACCCACGAGATTACACAAGATCAACACAGAAATCTTGTAGAAATGGCTACGCCGCTGCTTTGCAGACTGTGTAATCTTGTGGTTAGCTAAACACGTACCACCGGAAAAATCGAGAATGCCCTAAAAAGACTCATAACCACCAGAAAAAAGACGATCGGCAGCACGCGATGGCACCACTGCCACCACGC
>DAWR01000186.1 GCA_002506015.1 Candidatus Methanogasteraceae archaeon UBA261
TATTATATTGTTGCGGTGTGGTGACTGTAATCCGGTGGGTTGATTTTTATATTGGATACTGAATTATTGTTTTGGGGTGTGTTGTATGGATGTGTTAGCTACTGAAGTCCATCTTGTGTAATTGTGTGTAATCTCATGGTGTTATATGCTGATAGCTACACAATTGTGGTTAAGTATTAGCAAAGTTATCTGAGGGCACCCCACATCCACGACATCCGTACAATTCGCTTATTCGCGCCATTCATGATCCCTTTTGCCGATTTTATCACGGATGGATGAATGGATGAATGGTTCATCCGATTCATCGATTCAACACAGCGTAGAGTGGCAGCCTCTTTCAATCGCAAATTATATACCCAGCACCCCACAACATGCTATCATTATGTCGATCGCAATCGCGCTCGCTGGGAAACCGAACTCTGGGAAATCGACCTTCTTCAAATCCGCAACACTCGCAGACGTCGAGATTGCGAATTATCCGTTCACAACGATCGATGCAAACCATGGGGTTGCACATGTGCGCACGGAATGCCCGTGTACCGGGCTCGGCGTCACATGCACAAACTGCGTGGGCGGCATCCGTTTCGTGCCGATTGAGGCGATCGATGTCGCAGGTCTCGTGCCTGATGCGTACATGGGACGGGGTCTTGGCAATGCGTTTCTTGACAACCTGCGGCAGGCGCAGGCTATCATCCATGTGATCGATGCATCAGGCGGAACCGATATCGAGGGCAATCCCGTGGACCTTGGCGAACATGACCCGCTCGATGACGTCGGATTCCTTGAACATGAATTCACAATGTGGCTATTTACGATACTGAAGCGGAACTGGAACCGATTGTCAAAGAAAACCAAGGCAGAGAATTTGAAGCCAGAAGTCGTTATATCCGACCAGCTCGCAGGCGCGGGCGTGAGCATCCAGCAGGCAAGGATCGCTCTCAGTCATTTCAAGGAGATATGTGCAGATCCGCTCCATCTCTGGGGCGATTCGGAGCTTCAGGACTTTTCCGACCTGCTCAGAAGAGAGAGCAAACCGTTGATAATCGCGGCAAACAAGGCAGACATTGCGTCGGCTGACAACATCAAACGATTACGCGATCTCGATTACACCGTGATTCCGACATCAGCGGAAGCCGAGCTTGCACTGAGAATGGCGGATCGCGGCGGTGCAATCAGATACGTTCCAGGGGATGCGAGCTTTGAGGTCGTTTCCGAGAACCTCTCCGGTGCACAGATCAAGGCTCTCAACAAGATTCAGGACATGCTCAATGAAATGGGCGGTACAGGCATACAGCAGTGCGTCAATGCGGCGGTCTTCGATACTCTCGACCAGATTGTGGTTTATCCGGTCGAGGACGAGGCAAAATTCACAGACAAGAAGGGGAACGTCCTTCCTGATGCCTTTTTGATGCGGAGGGGCAGCACCGCACGCGATCTTGCGTACCAGATTCACACCGATATCGGGGATGGTTTTCTGCATGCTGTAGACGCGCGGCAGAGGATGCGGATGGGGCGGGAACTGGAGGACGGGGACGTGGTGAAGATTATCTCGACGAAATAAGGGCGAAGGGGAGACTGAGGGGTCGAGGCTTTTTGTTATCTTCTGAAATAGGTTCGGAAAACCACAGAGAAAACAGCAACTCTCTGTGCTCTCCGCGTCCTCTGTGGTTAATCTTCTTTACCGTAACCCAAATCATCCACTCAGAAAGAATTAAAAAGCCACGCGGGGTCAGTGGTTGACAGGCATAGTGATATTGCCCATATACGACTTCAATTCTTCACATACTCCCGCAAGAGAACCGTTGCATAGTAGCCTTTTGGCAGGAAGAACCCGGCAGTAGCAGAAACCCTGCCACCATCAGAGACTCCGCCGCCCCCGACCGCAGCCACCTCAAACACCGGATCAGTGTTCACCACAACCGCCCGGTAACCACCCTTTGAGGCAAGTTCCGGAATCTCCGTAACCCTGGAGCCGCGAACCAATTCCGAGACATCTATTCCAAGATCGGATACGACCTTCGCCTCAAGCTCGCTTGTGAGTTTGGACTCGTGTCCGATCAGCGAATGCGCAACCCACGCACGTCTTCTGCGAATCAGGTTGTTGATGCCATCAATATTTGCCTGCGTCACAACCTCTGTCTTCGAAGTGTCCGGAAGCCCGCTCTTGTCCCTGAAACAGACGGTGTCCCCTTCCATGGCACAATTGAGCGGAATGTTCTCTTTTATGCGGGTACTCAGGATTTTGTTGAATATTGCGGACTGATGCGCATGCACAAACATTCGCAGCAGATTTTTTTGCAGCACACCGAGTGCGCCGATGTAATCGTCAGGGTGCTTGACCAGATGGTTCAACATCGCACGTTCGTAGCGCAGGTGCTCCGGAAACCGGTTCAGCGCCTCCTTAAAGTCGTGGGTCTCCTGGAGCGATCTGCGAATTTCAGACGACCGGTCTCCAGCTCCCGGAAATGTTTTTGCGAGATAGACCATGACTGCGCCCTCAAAATCGCCTGCAACTATGAACTTTCCGACCTCGTGCGTGATCGGGCGGATCGTTCCGAACCGCTGCATACCGTAGAAGTTAGGGCATCCGCCGGCATGCGATAGTTCACCGGATATGGCTTCTATGCTCTCTCGCACATCTTGCTCTGCCCCGTCGATGTCCTGCACAACGATTCTGAAGTCATTGCCCGTGAGATCACCGAGACTCACTTTTTTGTTCGACCGCCCGATAATATCGAGTTCGACGCCTGATATCCTGACGTCGGGAACCATCGCCTCGATTGTGCGGTCAGGGTCCCAGATGCCGATCCGCTGGGTGGTGACCGCTCTCTTGTCCTTGGTGCCAGCCCACCCAAACCGCGAGTTGCTGACCTTAAAACGCCTCGAAAGTTCCCTGATCAGGTGGTGGGCGTCCCAGTTCTCCTTTGTGAGCCGCACGATGAGATACTGCCCGCCCGTCTGCTGACCGGCGTCCCACACCTCGGTAACCCGGAAGTCACCCGGGTTCGAGCGGATCCTTCCACCGATTCCGGGTGTTTTCGAGAGATACGTATCGATTCCGGCGATCTGTTCAATCGCGGGGTTTGGAATTGTTTTCATAAAAACTGCCCCATTCTATCTCTGCCGCCGATCGCTGTTTCATTCAGTGCTTTGTAATTCTTGAGTGGCATGATTTGTGAACCTCTTCTTAATTGGGAATTCTATTGGGTGGGTGTATAATATCACTGGTGTCTAAAAGGTTGGCGCCTTGTCCGGGGGTCGGGTGGTGGAAAAAGATATAAGCAGAGCACAAAACATAGAACAATTCAGGATCTGGAAGAACTCGCAAAACCGTTCATAGACATCGGTTTGTATGATTCGGATGCCACATTTTTCAAGGATCTGCTCAGAGATGCGGTGGAACACAAACGCGACCGCTATGAAAAGATCATCAACAAACTCGAAAGAAAATATGGTGTGAGTTTTGGCGATTTTTCTAAGAAATTGGAGCGGGAGCTACGATAAATGAAGAAGACGATTGGATGGAATGGGAAGCTGCGATAAACATGCTTGGCACATGGAGCAATACCCTCGCCATCAACCAGTATTAATACCGCCGATTTTCGTTATCCTGCAACCCATTTCTTGAATTAAAATTGGGACTGGTTTTTGCGGTAGCAATTTTAATGTTTCGCGAACATATCTGCTACCTATAAAGTATGTGTTAAGGTTCTGAACGCTAAAAGCTGGGTTATATCAACGAACAATTTGGCGAAGGTATTGATGGAGGAAGACTGGTAGATTACATAGATATTTAATCTAATGCAATATAATGTGTTGAAGATTCTTAAACGATCAAAGATTGTTGCCAAAATTATATCAATTGATTTTGATGGTACCACGGACTATTCAATTTTACATGATTTTCGGGTATCTAAATTATACTGCCAACCTAACTGAGACAAAACATCTACATGCCAAACCTTATAGAGTGCCCATCAGGATCGCTGATATTCATT
>DAWR01000121.1 GCA_002506015.1 Candidatus Methanogasteraceae archaeon UBA261
ATGTCAAGACCATAACCACATCCAACGACATGTATGTTGTAACGATCTATGGCAGGGAAAATCTAACACGATACCACAACCAGATCGGTTTTGAGCATCCGGAAAAACATAGTAATTTGGTGAAGATCTTAAACTCGTATAACGGCGAGTCTCGCAGTACGAATGTGGATCGGGTTCCAAATGTAGGATCTCGGCTCAAAACCATCAGGCAACATTTCGGTATACCGACAACGATTTATTCTAACAATGGTAAGGATGTCGTCAGCGGTGCAATAGCCGCCGAGCACGGGGCATACATGCCGACCCCGCAGCACCTGCAATCACTCCTGCTATGCATCAAAGAACAGATCGAAGCAGATGAATGGCAGGGAATGAGAATCTTACTCCCTCGCAATCTTCGTGGGTCACTCAGAGAACTGCTCCACAAAAACACGACCAACCCACAACTGGCACAGGCACTGAATATATCTAAAACCACATCATCCGAGTATTTCTACCGTCAATCACGGGATATTGCGGTTCCATATCGTGTGCTGATGCGGCTTTCCGACCTCATCAGAGAATACGATCGTGATACTGCCGATGCGATTCATGAATTAATATCTGATATTATATCAAAAGAACCGGAGATGAAAGCTGAACTCGATTCTCTGTTACAGTTATCAACCGGGGACGCCTTCTTCGACAAAGTCAAGTCGATCAAAGAGATACGCGACCATGGTTACGAGTATGTGTACGACCTGACCATATCAGACACGCATAACTTTGTTGCAAATTCGCTGCTCACGCACAACACCGCCGCAGCCGTCCGCGACGAATTCGGCGATGGCAGGTGGACGCTTGAAGCTGGAGCGCTCGTTCTCGCGGATCAGGGGATTGCAGCGGTCGATGAGATGGATAAGATGCGTTCGGAGGATAGGAGTGCGATTCACGAGGCAATGGAGCAGCAATCTTATCATCCATCCACCGAGATCATGTTTTCGGATGGGAGAAGGGTCGCAATCGGAGAGTTTGTCGATGCCCTCATCGATCGTAATAGGGATCAGGTCGAAGAAGGGGTCGATTGCGAGATCCTCTCGTTGGACCGAGTCCGTGGTCCGGGCGGCAGAACAATGCTTGCGCTCGATCTGGATTGCAATACTATCCATCCGGAATTAATCAACCGCGTGAGCAGGCACAAGGCACCTGATCAATTCATAGAGATCATCTACTCGAACGGAAGAAAAATCACGGTCACCCCCGAACACCCGGTCTACGTCATGAAAGATGGTGAAATAGTGACTGTGCAGGCGAACGCGGTTAAAAACGGGATGTTTGCTCCGATTCCCAACAAATACCCACTCATCAGCTCTGACATCGCATTGCAGAGTCCGAATCTGCATAACCGCACCCATGACATCGACCGACGTTATAAGCAGATATCGTTCCCAACACACCTTGACAGCGAGTTCGGCAGGCTGCTCGGTTACATCGTGAGCGAGGGGCACACATATTACTCGGAGAAGAATGGCGAAGCCGAGGTTATGATCTCAAACAGCGATATCGAGCTTATAAACGATATGGATGGGATAATCCAAAAGACATTCAATACCACGACATATATCCAGAACCAGCCGCATAGCAGAAGAAAAGGTGCCACAAAGGACCTGTACACGGTCAGATGCGCATCGATTCTGCTGTACGAATTCATGAGGCTGAATTTTATGGGGGTGACCGTTAAATCAGATGAAAAACGAATTCCTGATCCGATATTTGCGTCAGATGATGAGATCAAGGTACAATTCCTGATTGGTGCATTCAGAGGCGATGGATTTTACGATTCCGAGCGATTCGGATACACGACGAATTCAATCGGACTGGCAACTGATTATTCTGATTTGTTACTCGCTCTTGGAATTTATTCCTATATCAGCAAGTCGTTCGAATACGAATCAAAAAAGGAAGCACGAACAAAAGTCGGGTATAAAGTGGTGATATCGGGGGAGGGCAGCCAGAGGATATTCTATGATCTTATCGGAAAACACGACGTGAGAGCTGAAAAGATCAATTGGTTTGTAGCCAGAAGTAAAAACAAATTGAACGACCGGGATAGTGTCCCTGTTGAGATTGCAATCCGCATAAAAAAATTGCTGAAAGATTATAAACTGGATACGGGTTATTTCAACAGAATAATCGAAGAAAATAATGCCGTTCACAGAATGGTTGCTCTAAAATATATAAATAGAGTCGAATCATGTCTGTCCGATATTCAGCTACACAACGTAGATGAGATGGGAGATCCGAGAGAAATACGGAAGAGATGCAAAATTCCCATACCCCTGATCGCCGAGCGGATGGATCTTTCGGAGTCGATGCTGACATACATCGAGAGGAACCCGTCAACAAAGAATGCACCGGTTCTACTGGAACAGATCAGATCTATGACAAAAGAGAAGACCAAAGCATCAGAAGATGAAATTAAATCCATAAAACGGATCGTCAAATCAGATATCCGGTTTGTGAGGGTCAAATCCGTATCGAAGGTTCAAAACAACGATCTTGACTGGGTTTACGATGTCACGGTTGAGCCGAATCACACATTCGTAAGCAATGGACTGGTTCTCCACAATACGATCAGTATAGCCAAAGCAGGCATCATGGCAACGCTAAAATCAAGATGCTCACTTCTTGGTGCTGCAAATCCAAAATACGGCAGATTCGATCCGTACGAGGGGATCGCCCAGCAGATCAAGATGGCTCCAGCCCTCCTCTCAAGATTTGACCTGATCTTTGTTCTCAAGGACGAGCCCGACGTGGGCAGGGATTCCGCGATTGCAGCTCACATCCTCGGCGCACACCACGCAGGCGAGTTGCACGCTCACCGAATCAATGTTCCGGGCAGCGAGATCACACAGACAGAGGTTGCGGATGCAATGGAGGTCGTTACTCCGGAGATCGATCCGGATCTTCTCAGAAAATACGTAGCTTATGCAAAGAGGAAGGTATATCCGATCTTAAACGACGACGCACGAGATCGTCTAATCGGTTTCTATCTCGGGCTCAGAAAACAGGGCGAAGACAGGGACTCGCCCGTACCAGTCACTGCAAGGCAGCTCGAGGCGCTGGTGCGGTTGTGCGAGGCGAGCGCAAGGATACGACTCTCCGAGGGAATCACAATCGATGACTCGGAACGTGTGATCAAGATCGTTGAGAGCTGTCTGCGGCAGGTCGCTTATGACGCCGAGACCGGCATGTTCGATGCCGACATCATAACAACCGGCGTCAGCAAGAGCCAGCGCGACAAGATCAAGGTTTTGCGCAACATCATACGCGACCTCGAGGCAGAGCACAGCGGCATGGCTCCAAAAGAAGACATCTATACGAGGGCTGAGGCAGAAGGGTTCGACAAGGCGTATGTCGAGGAGGCGCTCGGACGGCTCAAGACGCAGGGGGAGTTGTACGAACCCACACCAGAGTATGTCAGGCTGACGTGATCGCATGATTGGCTCTATCGCTGACACTTTTTAATTTATTCTGGTTGCGTATGTTTACCGCCGAGGTCGCGGATACCGCGGAGAGGGAGTGAACTCAACTCTCTCTCGCACTCCGCGCCCTTCGCGGTGATAAATCACCTGATTTTCAGACCGTGCCTCCACGCGGTTTCCCGTGTTTACGAGATGTCTTATATTGTTACTGCCAGATACTCTCAAGAGAGAGTGACGGGTAATCATGGATCCAATTTACATCTTTGCGATATTCGCGATGATCCTTGCAGTGGGCATCATCGCACAGATGTTCGGCAAACTCCTGCACACGCCGAGCATCGTCTTTCTGCTTGCGGCAGGGATCCTGCTCGGTCCGGAGTGCGCAGGGCTGATTGACCCCGAGTTGTATGGTGAAGGTGTGCGGCTGGTTGTCACGTTTGCGGTGGTGATCGTCGTATTTGATGGAGGAATCAACATCGACCTCCGGCATCTACGCGCAGTCTCAAGAAGTGCGCTGATGCTTGTCAGTGTTGGTGTATTGATCACGATGACAGGGGGTGCATTTGCGGCGCATGAACTGGTCGGGCTAAACTGGGGTTTTGCGTTCCTGTTCGGGGCGGTGGTAGCCGCAACCGGACCGACCGTTATTGTCCCGCTGATGAGGGAACTGAAGGTCAACAACAGGGTGCGCAGCATTCTGGAGATGGAGGGCATATTTAATGACGCTATCAGCGTGATTCTTGCTGCTGTGGTCTTTGAATGGATTGCGGCGCCGTATTCGCCGGTCGAGTATGGGCTTGTCATGTTCCAGCTGCGAATCGCAATCGGTGCAACGGTCGGAATGCTTTGCGGGATCGCATGCGCATTTTCATTATCCCAGACACAGATCATAACCAAGCAACTGACACCCCTCGTCACCATGTCGTTTGTTTTCACCACTTACGCGATCGCAGAGTTGATCTTAAACGAGACCGGCATCTTCGCTGTGGCGATCGCCGCAATAACCATGGGTATGGCAGACATACCCTATAAAAAAGAGATACAGGAATTCAAAAGCGATTTATCGGTTATTCTGCTCTCGGCAATCTTCATAATCCTTGCTGCGATGCTGAAGTTCGATAACATCCTTGCACTTGGGATGAATGGTCTCTTCGTTGCTGCTGCAATCATCCTCCTTGTGAGACCGACTGCGGTCTTCGTATCGACCGTGCGTTCCAGGTTCTCGTGGCGGGATCGGTTATTCATATCGGCAATCGGTCCAAGGGGGGTTGTGCCTGCATCAATGGCGGCGTATTTCGCAATCGAGCTCGCTTACGTGGATCCGGTCGCGGGCGATACCGTTATGGGTCTTGTCTTTTTATGTATAATAGCAACAGTGTTACTGACCGGCATATTCGCAAGACCGGTCGCAAGGATACTCAAGGTGATACCGATGGAAATACTGATCGTTGGAGGAGGGGGCGTCGGGTGCACGCTTGCGCACCGCCTGACCCGGAGAGGCGAGAACGTGGTTGTGATCGATGCGGATTCTGAGAACTGTCAGCGCGTCGAGCGGCTCGGGATACCTGCGGTAGAGGGGGATGCAGCGGACGTCGCAACGCTGCGGAAGGCTGGAATCGAGAACGCCAAGTATATTGTGGCAACCACGGATCGGGACGGTGTGAATCTGCTGGTATGCCAGATCGCGACGAATAAGTTCGGATTCGATGAAAGCAGACTCGTTGCACGGGTCAATGACCCGGCGAACCTGTCCACGTTCCGAGATCTTGGAATCAGATCGATGAGCCCGATCACGTCGGCAGCCTCGATCCTGGACAACCTGATCACGCATCCGAGCCTCTTCTCGATGTACGAGATCGGCGAAAAAGGCGAGATCATCGAGATTGCTGTAACCAAGCACGAAGTGATCGGAAAAGCGGTGAGAGACCTCAGCCTTCCTGAGGGCGTGCTGATCGTGCTGGTTCGCAGGGGCGAGGGTACGCTGATCCCACATGGCGACCTGACAATTGAGAGCGAAGATCGGGTTACGATCATAGGTGATCTGGATTCGGTGGGGCGGGCGGTCGAGATGTTCAGATAGGAGTGAATCTCAGGTGAGTGCGAATTGTGGTCACTGCGGGTGTCCCACCCAGTCATGGCAAAACCCGCACCCTAAGTCGCTACAGAGACCCGGCAGCGGCTCTCCGCACTGCCCTCTGCCGATCTGTTATCATGTGCGTTGACAGATCCAGTTATATAAAAAAAAGTAGTATACTAAAAAGTACGATTGCGATTCTGGGATTTCCCTCGCAGGTCTCTCAATAACTGCCCACACTGGCTCCGTGCAGCATTGCACCTCGCCTCTCAAAACCTATCTCCACATATCTCGCACGTTTCTATCCTGCGTTCTATCTGATTCAATAAGGTCCCTCGCTCCCAAGCGAAATCGATTCAGGAGATCACAACATGGAAGACCTGGGGAATGCTGTAACGAATTCATTCCCCTCCATGCGAAGAATAGGTTCCCGCCCTGTAGCCTTCCGAAAGACGCGAATCATCCGCGGAATGCCACTTCCCGCATCGGTTACAAACCCCAACTTCAAAAAGACGTTGTAGATTGTCGGGTTACGCAGGACATGGACACCCCATCTCATAGACTCGATCGTGACCGTGTTCGGAAGCTTGCCCGGTGTACGTATCTCAACACGATCATCAAAAACGATCACACGTACAGGTGCAGAGATTGTGTAATCACGGTGTGCCAGCGCGTTCACGAGAGACTCTCTCAACGTAACCACCGGGAGCTCGGGCTGCACTTCAGGCAGCAGCCCAATGATTTTATGGGGGCGCATCAGGTGAATATCCAGAAACCTCAGCACATCATGGAGAATATCCACCATGCGCCCATCTATATGCTTCTGATCGTAAGGTTCTGCCGATATATCGGTCCCAGGGATACGAAACGCGGAGACGTACGCGTAAGGAAGAAACTGCTGCGGATGGCTGGCAAGAAAGAGAATTCCTGTAAGGGTAGGAGTGGGATGCTTCCTGACGTCCTTTTTTGTTTCTCTGACCAGATGCCAGTTTACTAAGAGACGCTCACCTGAAATACCTGCAATATCGAAGCCCTGACCGGTAATATCTTCCAGCAGACTTCCTATCGCCTTATCGTCCAGATCCGCAGCATTACTTTGAATTACAGAGGTTTCGTCGTAATAAAAGCTCTCGGTAGATTGGAACAGTCGCAAGAGTTCTTCGCGAGACGCCTGCCTGCGTCCTGATGCGGTCCGCACATAGTACACGCCTCGATTCGTTCGATACGGGCGATGATCCCCCTCGGGATATTTACGACGACTACAATTCGCCCCTGCTCGTCCCTTACAGTCTCCTGAACGATCGTAACAGGAGGCTCACAATTGTTGAATGATATGTTGTCTATGAACCGGAATACATGGTCCGTTTCATCACCAAGACCTGTTATCTCTCGCTCATCATTCACACCAAAGATCAACTGTCCCCCGTCCGTATTGGCAAATGCGATGATTGACGCGGCTAAATCATCGGCATGAATGATGCGTTCCTTGAATTCGGTGTGGAGGTCTTCGCCTTTTATCAGACGGGCGGCAAGTTCTGTGGGGTTCATAGTGGGATTCTCTGGCAGGTTATAATCTTTGAGTGGGTGTGTGCTAAAGGGTTTTCATGATGAGGTGTGGTTGTCGCGTGTCAGATCATCTTGATCTTTGCTCTATCGCTTCTAATGCATGGGCGGCGGTAGCTCTGACTTCTTTGTCGTTCTCGTCGAGCAGCAGCAGTCTCAGCGGTTCAACCGCTCTCGAATCACCGATTTCGCCAAGTAAATTGATAGCATACCAGCGCACCTCAGCGTCTTTGTCATCAAGTACGTCTATCAACGGCTCGATCGCACTTGAATCACCGATTTCCACAAGTGCTATGGCAACATCATCACATACGCTCGCAGTCCTGAGTGTTTTGATCAGCGGTTCGATTGCTCTACTATCGCCAATCACACCGAGCGCTTCGACAGCCCCCAGACACACCCAGTAATCTCCATCCTCAAGTGCTTTAATCAGTGGTTCCACCGCTCTTACATCCCCAATATCGCCAAGTGCTGTGACAACCCCCGCACGCACACTCCCCTCGCCATCTCCAAGCACTTTGATCAGTGGGTCTGCCGCTCTAACATCACCGATCTCACCAAGCGCACCAGCCGCACCCCAACGCACATCAGATTCGTAATCACCAAGCGCACCTATCAGCGGTTCAACTGCCCTTAAATCGCCGATTTCGCCAAGTGAACCGGCAGCATACCAGCGCACGATTTTGTCGTCGTCATCGAGTGCTTTAATCAGCGGTTCAACCGCTCTCAGATCACCGATTTTGCCAAGCACACCAGCGGCTCCACACCGAACCCAACGGCAATCATCCCCAAGTGCGTTCACCAACGGCGTGACTGCCGGCTCACCAATCTCGCCAAGTATGGTGGCAGCTGTTGAATGCGCATCCGCAAGCATGTTCATCAGTGGCTCAACAGCAGGCTCACCAATACTGACGAGCGCTTCAACAGCTCTTTTTTGCACACGCCCACCCTCAGCCTCAAGCGCTTTGATCAGGGGCACAATCACTCTCGTGTCATCAATCGTACCAAGCATGCCAGCCGCCCACCAACGCACCCATCGGTCATCATCCCGAAGCGTATTTATCAGTGGTTCGACCGCTCTCGCATCACCAATCTTGCCAAGTGCTTCGACGGCTCCTTGGCGTACGTTCTTATCCTGAGCTCCAAGTGCTTTGATAAGCGGCTCTACCGCTCTAACACCACCAATCTCACCAAGTCTCCGGATCACACCACCACGCACATTCCGGTCATCGTCTTCAAGCGATTTGGTCAGTGATTCTACGAGTTCGTCCACATCTGTTTGCGTTTCCAATCCTGCGACCACAGCTGCTCACCTTTGTTCCATCTTTTGAACTCAAGGTAGGTAAGGATTCACGCAACTCCGCAACAACTGATCCGGACACTCTGCAACCCAGGCACCCCCACATCCCCCGCGCACATCTGGATTCTCAACTTCCTTCGCGTGCTTCTCGGTAAACGCCCGCCTCGGCTCGGCAGCACCCCCATCCGCCATCATGTACGTTGGCAGCTACAGTTGTACAAAAAAGTATTATACTAAAAAGTACGATTGTCTATCATGAGATTCTATAACCGGCAGGAAGAGGTCGATGTGATCAAAAA
>DAWR01000046.1:0-3407 GCA_002506015.1 Candidatus Methanogasteraceae archaeon UBA261
TCGTGTACATAGACCTCGCAGTACTCATCGCCGTGGCTCAGAAGCTTCCTGACCTCGAGTTCTGCCATTCCTTTGAATGCACAGTGCATCGCGCCCCGAAATATCCCCCGGCAGACGTGGCACGCATCGGCATCATTTGCGAGTGGACACTTGTACACGGTGTAGTGGGCTGTGCTGCCACCCACGTCCCACTTTGACTCACGCCCCGGTATCCTATCGATTCTCACGAGTGCGTCCCTGAACTTATCAGCAGTCCATATCGTGCCATACTGCTTCTCATAGTCGGATATGACACGCCGTCCCACTCGTCTCCCGAAGACCCGCGTATGCCGGTCAGAATCGATCCCATTTTCCCTCAGAAACGTTATAAGCTCGCGCAGCGGCTCATCAAAGATGTCCTTGACTCCAACATGCTCGAGCAGCTCAAGTATCTTTACTTCAACCTCGGGGCGGTGCTTAAGTGTGATCACGTTGCTGGTCAGCTGGTAATCATAATTGAGTCCTGCCGACTCGAGCATGCACAGGAGTATGTTCTTCAATATCTCGACAGCCCGCATCGTCCGGTAGCCGTGATGAATTGTTATATCCTCACCATCGATGTCCATCCGGTTGACGATGCGTGAGGTCTCAGCGACCTGCTTCAGATCATAGAGCACCTCCTGCAGCGGCACATCCAATGAGAGCTTCGCACAGAGGCATTCAGACGTCATGATCGCCCGTGGCGTCTTGCCGATCAGGAGATCCTCATAGAACTTCCTGTGCAGCGCAACGATCTCGTAGTTCGCAGCGCTGTACTCATGGATCAACGATCTCCAGAACGCGGGCTTTGCATGCATTTCCTTAACGGTCTCCTGCATACAGCCAACATTCTTCAGAAGATCGTTATAAGCTTCATTCGAGCTTGCTTTTCGCTCAAAATCGATCTTGAGCGTATCGAGGTGCGAACGCATCTCTGTTATCCCGAGCGAAGAGGATGTCAGATATGACCCGATGATTCCCGCAAGAAACTGCCGCTTATCGTGGTCGATTCCTTTGATCTCTGCATGGACACTCGATGGGTTCCGGTCATCATCAGGGGTTATGCTGATAAGAGCATCCCAGTACAGACCAGTGCAGAGATTTCGCATCGCTTCCTCGAATTCTGAGATGGTTGCAACCTCCGACGGATCAAAAACATGATCCAGAACCTCTTTTTCGATGATCAGTTCTTTTGCCTGGGTGAGCATATAATCAAAGATCGGTTTTGGAACGATTGCTTGATCCTCCCGGATCTCCCGGAGCGTTGCGATCAGAAACGTGGCATCCGCGACACTGCCGTAATACTGCAGCGCGACATCGGTTAAGTCGATGGCATCCCGTATCGCAGCACTGAGGTTGCCTTTGTGTTTCTCAAGGAGCGGTTCTATCTTCTTTAGATGTTCATCCTCGAGCGCGATGTGTTTTCTGAGCACCATGTCTAAGTCCGGTGTGACTTAAAATATAAAAAGCCTTTTGGGTAACACGATTGTGAGGTGAATGACATGGCATCGCCGGTATAACATCGCTGATGGGCATACAACCCACCATTTCACAAAAAGTGGGCAGCAGCCATGCGATCTCCACACGTATCTGGCACCTGGTATCAACAGGCTACCGGTCATGTGCAGTTTTTGACACCCATTGTTCTCTAAAAGACACATTCTCAATTTTTAGTATCAATTGAGTATATACCAATGACATTACAGAAGGTTACTTGAAAGATGTCGAACGCGCGGAGAGACCGGAAAGATGATGGTTGCGCAAGACGTCTTTCAAGCAGAAACCGAAAAACGATAGAAAAACAATCACATAAGAGGTGCAAGAGAAATGACACGAAGATTCCAACTACTGGTCGACGGTGCAGCTGATCTGGATGCCACCGCCGTACACGCCGTAACAATGGCACAGCATCTGGATGCCGAGCTTGTGGCAACCGAGATCAGGAACACACGCTGGTTTGACTCCAGCCGCAAAACCGAAACTGCACGACACCTGTTTCAGGACAGACTTGCAAGAATCAGTGACATGGCGGCAGACCACGGCGTCGAGATCGCTGATGTGCGACAGAAGGCGTCCAGTGACCAGCCAAAGGATATCATGAAGATTGCGCGGGACATCAATCCGAACATGTTGATAACAGGTACGCGTGGCGCAGCAACAGGGCAGGGGTTGAGCGATCGTGCAGCCGGACTCCTCAACATCTCGAAGTACAACCTGCTCATGGTAAAGGACCTCGACCATGACACAGGCGACTACAAGAAGATCCTTGTCTCGGCAGATAGCCCGGTCAACATCGCGCAGTGCGCTGCAAAGGTTGCTGACGGGTACGATGCCGAACTGACCGCGGTTCAGGTCGTGGACCTCGAAGAGGGGCTCGTCACAGAGCGGGTCGTTTACCTGCCCGAGGCTGCCGCGTCATCAGGGGCTGGAAGGCAGCGCAGAAGGCTTGGTGAGACCGTTAAGACCTCTGATACGCTGCTTACCAAGATGAAGGAGAACCGGCTGGCACGAGGACAGGCACTCGCAGACTCTATTGCGGATATCGCGCGTGACCGCGGAATTGCGGCAAGCTCACAGGTTCTGGTTGGCAAGCAGGGCGATGAGATCGCAAGACTTACCAGACAACAGCGCTTCGACCTGCTCGTTATGGGCTCGAAGAATGAGAGTGTGCTAAAGCGGCTCATGCACAAGACCGCGCCGGAAACGGTCGCGAGAAAGGTTCACAGTTCTGTTCTTGCGATCAAGAAAGTGGCGTAGACACCTGAACATGCCCGGGTACCGTGGTGCGGATTCACGCGGCATGCGGGCATGTTCGGGGATATTATTTATTATTAATAGTGCAATCAAATACTAAAGTGTGATAATTACACATCACTGTATTCTTCGGGGTATTCGACAGTCCCTTGTTTTCCCTTCAGGCTACTCTGAAGAATCTCTAAAGCCATAAAAACATCAGCAGGAACTTCAAAAGGCGGGTTTATTCCAAAAGTACTTGCAGGTACAAAGCCAAACCTTGGATAATAGTCAGAGTGTCCCAATACGATAATAGAACCGTATCCAGCCTTTTTAGCAGCTTTGATCCCATATTCAATCAGTTTAGATCCAATACCCATTTTTTGATAATTTGGCAAAACCGACAGTGGAGCAAGTGAAAGGGCTTCATATTCTTCTGTCTGCGATATTATTTTGATCGGAAAGAATAAAATATGTCCAACAATTGCATCATCTATTTCAGCAACCAGAGATAAATCAGAAACATATTTCTCATTCTTTCTGAGACTTTCAACCAATCCACCTTCGTTTCCTTGCTCAAATGCTTCGTCATTCACTGATTTAATGCTTTTGAAATCGTTTTCCGTTTCTTTTCTGATGTTTATCAACATGTCAAC
>DAWR01000046.1:3507-7902 GCA_002506015.1 Candidatus Methanogasteraceae archaeon UBA261
TACTTATAAAAAAATAGTAGGGCAGGGAACCGTATTCCGATCCCCTGTTCTCAATGATTATACTTTCTTCCCTTCTATGTCAACGATGTATACTTCAAGCAGATCATCAAGCATAGCACCATTGATCCCGAGGTTGTCTGCCGCCTCTGCAAGTTCCAAGTAACTGGCACCCTTCCTCTCGCAGAACCTGGCCGTATAGACATTTGAGAATGCAAGAGGCATGCAAAGTGTGTTCTGAATCCATTTCACAAGGATCCTTGACTGTGTGCCCTTGTCCACCTCGGAAAACGAGACATGTGAGTCGAATTCATTGACGATCTCATTACCGTACTTCCTGAGGAACTTCTGGATCTTGCCGTCGTATTTCTCCTGAATTGCCTGCGCTACCTTGCATATTGCGGAAAGCGACTTTGTGATGTCGTCATCAGCAACACCATTCGCTCTGAGGATGTCTGTTATGGTTTTCACACGTGAGTTATCAGGATTGACCATACCGTCATCCATTATCGGGATTCCAGCCAGGTCCTCGACCTCCAGCAGGTTTAAGTCTGCAATCTCGTCTGCCAGTCTGCGCGCATCCCTGTACGAATGTTCGGTGAGTTCCGCGAATATGCAGTAGACCAGTTCGGTCCAGCGGCTGCTTTCATCTTCCCATTTGTAATCTGTAGGGAGGAGGTGCCTGTACTCCGCATAGATCTCCCTGATTCGACCCTCAAGGACGGCAACCCTCTCAGGTTTTGTATCTTTCTTGGATGCTTTCTTCATTCGTGCCATTTTTAATGCCTCCATATATAAAGTTTTGCTACATAGTAGCATCTTTCCACACAATCGTCTTACGGTGCGGTGGTGGTGTGCGGACGCGACCACTGCCACCATAAGCAACATTCAGGAGCAGTGTATCAACATCTTTGTTGGTATTTAGACTTATTAAAGCTTGTTGTCCCCATCTTTGGCAATAGTGGGCATCAAAAGCCCATCAAATCCCACGCAGTGTCCCATAGTAAGCATTTAACACGACCTCGTGGCGCGATACCCCACTTTTCAGATATTGATGACCACCCATCAAAATTTAAGTGATAACAGAATATATATCGATGGGCATCGTTATGAGAGGAGGTAGAACAAGATGCTCGAACACCATGCCAAACGATGACAGCCTCCGGTGATCTAACATGAACATAAAACACCTCATCGCAACTTACATAATCGTGCTCGCCTTCTGGCTAATGCTCTCAGCACACTTCGACACGTTCCACGTGGGCGCAGGAATCGTGTGTTCGGGGGTAGTGGCTTACGCAACCCACGATCTCTTATTTAAAGACACGGAAAAGCACAGGTTAACAAAGACTCTACGGTTCATCGCGTACCTTCCATGGCTTATCTACCAGATCGTGCTCGCAAACATCGACGTCGCAAAACGAGCGCTCTCGCCAGGTATGCCTATCGACCCACAGGTGGTCACGTTCAAGACGATCTTAAAGAGCGATGTGGCACGTACCGCGCTTGCAAACTCGATAACGCTCACCCCCGGAACAGTTACAATCGACATAGTGGACGATGTCTTCTATGTCCATGCGATCGCTAAGGAGCCTGCTGACGATCTCCTGGAGGGCGCGATGGAACGCAGGATTGCTCACGTATTTATGGAGGACTGATAGATGACCGGTGCATCACTCTTCGGGATAGAAATGGTGGATATCTTTCTGGCTATGGCAATCTTGATAGTCATGGCAAGCTTTGTTTCGCTCTACCGTGGCATCGAGGGACCCGGAATCTTCAACCGGATAATCGCAGTGAACGTGATCGGCACCAAGACGATCGTGCTTCTGGTTCTTATCGGATTCATCTACGAACGACCTGATTTTTTCGATATTGCTCTTGTTTATGCGATTCTTAACTTTATTATGACAATAGCAGCGACGAGGTACTGAAAAGAGGAGGAAAACAATGTCTGACACAACAATGATAACGAATATACTCACAGTCATGCTCTTGCTGGTGGGCGTATTCTTCATGCTCGCGGGAACGATCGGGTTCGTGCGATTTCCCGATTTCTACTCACGGATGCACGCCACAGGCAAATGCGATACATTGGGCGAGGGGCTGATGCTCGTTGCGCTGATCATCTACGGGGGCGCGACATTCATCAGCGTGAAGATACTGTTTCTGATGGCATTCATCCTCCTTGCGAACCCGACCTCGACTCACGCGATCGCAAAAGCCGCATACGACGTCGGGCTCGAGCCGTGGAGGAGCTTTGATTCCGAAGAGGTGGCGTGGCTGAATACCGGCGATGGTGATACCGACAACACAGGTAACACCGACGAAGGCAGAGCCGGGGAAGACAGCGGTGAGGTACAATGATTTGGATACTTGATATCACGATGTTATTCTTCCTTGTGGTCTGCGCAATCGCTGCAATCTCGATAAAAGACCTGCTCTCAGCTATTATCATCCTATCAGCCTACAGCCTGATAATGGCGGTCGTCTGGGTCGAGATGCACTCGGTCGATGTCGGATTCACAGAAGCTGCTGTTGGCGCGGGGATCACAACCGTTCTATTCATCGCAACGCTTGCAAGAACCGAAGGGAGGAGTGAGGATTGAAGACACTCGCACTCTTAGTGGTCGTGATCACAGGCGCAATGCTGATCTATGCAGGGCAGGATCTGCCGCCGTTCGGGGACCCGAACACAGATATGTACCAGCACAGGATGACACAGTACTTTATCGAGAATTCTAAGACAGAGTCTGGAGTTCCAAACATCGTAACCGCTCTCCTTGCCAATTACAGGGGTTACGATACGCTCGGAGAGACGACAGTGATATTCACCGCGGGAATGGCAGTTATGCTACTCCTCCGGAGGCGTGAAAGATGAGCAGGATTCAGGAAAGCGTGATTATCCGGACGGTTGTGCGGATCATGGTCCCGTTCATCGAACTCTTCGCGCTCTATGTGATCATGCACGGCGCAGGCGGACCTGGCGGCGGTTTTCAGGGTGGCGTGATCTTCGGGGCAGCAATCATACTCTATGCGATGATCTACGGCATCGCCGAAGGGAAGCAGAAGATGTCTGATGCTCTCGACAGGATCCTTGCCAGTACGGGCTTAACCATTTATGCAGGAACCGGACTCTTATGCCTCTTCTTTGGTGGGATGTTCCTCCAGTATGGGGCAGTTCCGCTAATCCCGAATGACCCCGCAACGGTCTCCAAATATCTGATCGATCTGGTTGAGATCGGAATCGGAACTACGGTAGCAGCAATTATGATCTCGCTATTCTTCGATGTGTCACCACCCGAATCAGAAGAGGGAGAACTGCCTGAAGAACTGCCTGATCATGAGGGGGTAGATGGATGACCGGAATTGTTGATATCGTTTACGCCGAGTACAATTACTGGATATATGTGACGCTGATGATGATCGGGTTCTATGCGATGATCGCAAAGAAGAATCTGATCAAGAAGATCATCGGAGCAAACATCTTCCAGACTGCGATCTTTCTATTCTATATCTCGCTTGCAGACATCACAGGCGGCACCGCTCCGATTCTTGTGGGAGGGCATGGCGGAGAGCACGTGGAACATGCGGCTGATGTGATCTACACAAATCCGGTTCCACATGTGCTGATACTGACAGCGATTGTGGTCTCGGTCAGCACCACCGCTGTGGCACTGGCACTCATCATCAGAATCTACAATGAGTACGGATCCCTCGACGAGGACGTGATCCTTGCGGCAAGAAAGAGTTTGCAACCAGAGTTTTCCGAGTATGCAAGGCAGAAAGATGTCGCTGAGGTGAATCACCAATGACCGGATTCGACGCAATCGCAACCCACCTACCCGTACTCACAGTCGTCCTTCCGCTGATTGCGGGCTTCCTGACGCCGATTGTCGGATGGATCGATCGCAGACTCCCGTGGTACTGGGTGATGTTTGCAACGCTTGTGATTCTCCTGATAACATTGAGTAATCTTGCAACCGTGATCAACTCAGGGACGATACACTACAAACTCGGTGGCTGGAACCCGCCGTTCGGTATCGAATACGTGATAGACCTCTTGAACGGCTTTGTCTGCCTGATAATTGCATTCATCGGATTCATGGTATCGATATACTCAAAAGAAAGCGTCAAAAAGGAAGTTCCCGGTAAGACGACCCAGTTCTACTCCGTATTCCTGCTCCTGATAACAGGACTGATGGGAATCACGATCACAGGCGACATCTTCAACTTCTACGTATTCCTTGAGATCTCATCACTCACCGCTTACGCACTGATTGCTATGGGCGACCGCGGGGACGGCGTTGTCGCAAGCTTCAACTACCTGATCATGGGAACCGTTGCAGCATCGTTCATCCTGCTCGGGATCGGCTACCTCTACGCGGTCACAGGCAC
>DAWR01000187.1:0-25558 GCA_002506015.1 Candidatus Methanogasteraceae archaeon UBA261
AGCACTCGACAGTCTGCTGCCGCGCTGTGATCGCATACTGATGGATGGTGAGGTTATCGAGCTAACCGATGATCTGCGCACAGAGATTCTGAAGAAGAGCGAGTCGTTTGCACGCGAGGCTCAGAGGGTACTTGCATTTGCACACAGGGATGCCGGATCTGGGGAATATTCGGCTGAGAATACGGAAAAAGATTTGATATTTCTCGGGCTTATCGGTATGATCGATCCGCCACGTCCAGAGGTCTTTGATGCGGTGAAAAAATGTAAGGATGCAGGGGTTACGATCATCATGATAACCGGCGATGACAGCACCACGGCATCTGCGATCGGAGAGGATATCGGGATTGTGAGCGATGATCCGGTCGTGATCACAGGATCGCAACTGAGAACGATGAGTCATTCCGACATAGTCGAGAAACTCGAGGCTATAGAGATCATCTTTGCACGGATGACGCCTGAGCACAAGATGCGCATAGTAACAGCGCTTCAGGAACGTGGAGAGATCGTTGCGGTCACAGGCGATGGCGTCAATGATGCGCCCGCGCTTGCGAAAGCAGACATTGGAATTGCGATGGGGATTTCAGGGACTGATGTTGCAAAGGAGTCTTCTGACATGATACTGATCGATGATAACTTTGCATCGATCGTATCTGCAATCGAGGAGGGGAGAGGGGTCTTTGACAACATCAAGAAATTCATAACATACATATTTGCAAGTAACATTCCTGAGATCATCCCGTACATCATATTCGTCATGTTTCCGGAATCGGTTGGTTTCCTTGTCCCACTCACCATCATGCAGATTCTCGCGATCGATCTTGGGACTGATATGCTTCCAGCGCTTGCTCTTGGCACCGAGAAGCCAGAACCAGATGTGATGAGAAAGCCGCCAAGATCGTCGGGCGAGCGGCTGCTCGATCGTGCGCTGCTTGCAAGAGCGTATCTATTCCTTGGACCCATAGAGGCACTTGCAGCGATCTCTGGCTATTTCTGGATGCTCTCCAAAGGCGGATGGGTTGGTGGTGCGCTTCATGCATCTGATGCGGTGTACCGAAAGGCGATCACTGCGGCACAGACTGCGATTGTGATCACACAGGTTGCAAACGGCATGGTCTGCAGGACAGCGAGGGGATCAGTGCACAGACTCGGTTTTTTCAAGAATCGATTGCTGCTTATAGGGATTGTTGCGGAGATTGCGCTTCAGATATTTATCGTCTATCATCCGATCGGTAATGCCATCCTCAATACTGCGCCGATCGATCTTTCGGACTGGATGATGCTTCTGCCGTTTGCTGTGCTCCTGTTTGTGGCTGAAGAAGCAAGGAAGGCGGTTGTGCGGGTTGTTAGAAAGGAATGACCATTGAAAAAACAGCTACTATGTCGCCGTATACCATGCAATCATCGCCGTAAACGCAGATGAAGTAACTGTTGCATGCATCAGGGTTCCAACCGTCGGAAGGACTCAAAGAGGCACCTACAGCTTATCCTTATGATTATGTCTATATTTGATGACTCGCACCTTTTCCAGCGTAATCAAACCTTCCTCAACGACTTCATCGAGAAACGGCAGCAGTTTGTTGAGATTTTCTTCCGTATCGACCAGTTCGACGACAACAGGCAAATCTTCGGAAAGGCGCAGCAGCTTTGCCGTGTGTACCCGACTCGCTGCTCCAAAACCCATTGTTCCCCGGGTAACGGTTGCTCCGGCAAGATTTAATCTCCTCGCCGTCAGTACGATCTGTTCATAGAGTGGTATTCCCTTGTAGCGATCCGCCTCTCCTATGAAAATCCTTAATAACATTCCTTCTTCAGGCAATTTCATTGTATCACAACCTCCTGCCTATAGAGATCATTAAATATTTTGAAGCGATAAAGCCAGATAGAACTAATGCGATGCCCAAAACATTGGTGATCAAAACATTCGCCAATGCGAGTTTAATTTCACCATCGCGAAATAAGTTGAAGGTCTCCAGACCGTAAGTTGAAAACGTTGTGAACGAGCCAAGGATTCCGATAAACGCAAACGTCCGGAAATCAGGAGAGATGGTAGTTTTTTCAGATAATCCCCAGAGAATGCCAATAGCAAAAGCGCCGAGGAGATTTACGCATAAGGTGCCCCATGGAAAACCACTGCCCAGATATTTGTAAGCCACACCTGATGCGACATATCTGAGTAAAGCGCCGATGGCACCTCCAATAGCGATGAACAAGAGCTTTGACATCAATTTTCTCCGTTTTCAGTCTTTTGGTAGGGCAAATTCCCGCACCTGCGTTTTTAATGATCTCTTTATGAGTGGGGGAATTGTGTGCAACTGTTGCATCAGATTTTTTTCACCTTTGTGATCTATAAATATTTTTCAGATGACTTAACAATGTCCTCTGGTGTCAGTCAACCCCGTAAAAACACATCGCTCACGCAAGTATCCCTGATCTCTACTTAAACTCAAATTTACAAGCTTCAGTAGCACAGGGCGTGCAGATACCCAATACCATCTTCGCCATCGCTCTGGCATCCTCATTCACAAACGTTGGACTGAGATCCTGCAATCCCGATTCCAAAATCTTTTTCGTCTCAACAATGTTTTTCAACCGACCATACCAAATTTAAAAGTCTGTGAATGCTTGTGATATACTTTAACCACAGCAAATTGACGCGGGGGTTTTGAATGGGGATCGTCTTTTGGACACGACGCCAGAATAGTGCGATCTTCTTCAACCCCTGCCTCTGCGAAACCTTTTTATAAGCCCCTTGCCAAATAATTGACTGACAGTCAGTCAGTAACACCATACCAGTGAGGCAAACAACACGACCCGCATAGTAAAGGACCCTGAAACACGGCGCAGCGAACTAATCAACGCCGCAGAGGAACTCTTCCTCGAAAACGGATACGAAGAGACTACGGTGTCTGAAATCGTCAGAAATGTCGGTGTGGCACAGGGCACATTCTATCATTACTTCAAATCCAAGGACGGGGTATTAAGCGCGATAACCGACAGGTGGATCGAGGAGATCATGGCTGGAATGGGGGATATAGCCTCTGAAAATGATTCAGACGCAATCGAGAAGATTATCGGGTTCTTCAAATTCTTCAACAGCATCGGTAGATCCAGACAGAAGCTTGTTGGGTATATCCAGGAGGAGAGACATGCGCATCTGCACATCAAGTTTGAACAAAGAGTTCCCCGGATCATAATCCCCCCATTCAGCCGGATAATAGAAGATGGGGTAAAGGAAGGCTTTTTCAATGTTAAGTACCCTGAAATGGCGGCATTATCCATCATTGAGACCGCAGGCGCAATCTCTCACATCCACGAGACCTATAGTCTCGAAGAGAAGACCGAGAAGATGAACGAGATGAGAGATGCCACATTTGACTTCATCGAGAGGATACTCGGCGCAGAGCCAGGGATATTCATGAACTACGCATCAAGGATGGAGAAATCCGCATGAACAGACAGAAACTTTTCACAATGACATCTCTTCTGGTATTTTTGATGTTTTCGGTGATTCTTTCATCCGCCGCAGCTCAGGCAGCCAGTGCAGAGGATATCGAGATCGTTGACCTATACTCAAGCATCGATTCGGCTGATGTCACGCTCCACTCAGGAGCGCATCACACGGACATAACAATCGACGCTGACCTGATACTTGATGACAAGGTTCTGATATCAAAGAGGTTCATAATTGACGAAGCCCTTCCGGATACCGATATAACGAAAGTTGTATACTGGGATATCAATAGTCCAGCGGAGGAGGAGTTCTACATCACCAGAGTGACCCTATCTGTGGCAGGCTCTGTGCAAAAGACGCAGTACCGCAACTTCTCGTACGGCGGTCCTGCGCTGCCACGGGTGTACATCGAAGACATAATCCCGGATTCCCGCGGAGTGAGTACAATTCTGTCGCCATACAGAACCATGTACGGCACACAGGCGGTGCTTGCGGATGTCGAGTACATGCTCGTAGACGGGGATACCGTAATCTACAGGACAATGGATCGCAGGGTCAGCGTGGTGCAGACAACCCCGCTCTCGCGAAACTGGAACGTGCGCCTCTCCAACAACCACCCGTACTCTGCCCGAGTGAAAGTTGCGGTTCCATCGCCACGATTACGAGATTCTGTGATCGTCCAATACGCTGATTTCACGGCAGAGGACGACGCCCGCATAACCGAACTCTATCGAGATGAAACCGGCGCCAGCGTAACGGTTGAAGGGCACTCGCAGGTGCCGTTTGCTGGAGATATCATCTTTATCGTGTCAAAGGACGGAAAGACCGTCGAAGAGATTAGAGAAGAGTCCCCGATCCTGATGTCAGATGATGACGAGACAATAGAGGTCGAATGGGGTGAAAGGCTCCCAGCCGGCAACTACGAACTCTCCATCGAGCTGGTCGGAAACGATGACGACCTTGTGGATGTTCTGGATACGATCATAGAGGCTGAAGAGAAGCGCTATTACGATTCTTCCGAAGCACCCACCACAGCCTCCGAAAAGACGTCTGGTTTCGGCACAATTCCAGCGGTTCTTGCGATCATTGCGATAGGTCTCCTGCACCAGTTCCGCATGAGACTGCGGTGACTGTTGAGGTTTGCCCATGTTCGAACTCGTAATCGCACTCAGACACCTCTCGTCACGCAAGAGGCAGACAATTCTCTCGGTTCTGGCAATCGGGCTTGCGGTTATGATACTCATGATCTCACAGGCGATGATGGTTGGTTTCACAGAGGAACTCTACGCAAAGACTGTCGATGAGATGCCACATGTGACCATTGAACCGAGGAGCGGCGAAGATTATATCCACCTCTACCGGAACCTCGCAGGCGAGATCCGGAGAATCGACGGAGTGGTGGGCGTATCGCCGATTCTTGCCGGAGCTGCGACATTCGAGCATAAAGACAAATCAGGAAATGTCGTCATGCAGGGGATCTCTGCAAGCGACCACGATCTCGTGCTCCGCACCGGGAGCGACATCATAGAAGGCAGCTTAAGGGCAATTGAGGTGAGCCGGAGCGGTATTGTGCTTGGAGACGCACTCGCTCTGAAACTGGACGCCACAATCGGTGATTCCATCGATGCAAGCTTCCCCGAGGCAAAGCCGGTCACTCTGGAGGTGGTGGGGATCTATGACAGCGGCACACCGCAGGACGAGAACGTTGCGTACACATCTCTCTCGACAGCCCAGACGTTCTTTGACGAGCCCGGCGTTGTGAGCACAATCCTTGTGAGGGTGGAGGATCCCCGCGGGGCAGAGGCAATATCAAGCGAGATCGATAGTCTGGGATACCCCGCCTCCGACTGGAAAGAGACGAACCCTGAGATTATGCAGATGATAATGATCGAAAGCATCTCAAACGCAATCATGCTCGGGCTGGTCATAGTGATTGCAACCTTCGGAATCGTTAGTACACTCTTTATGGTTGTTATGAAGAAGAAAAAGGAGATCGGCATGTTAATGGCGATGGGGGCGTCCCGAAGAAGTATCATGAAGATATTTGTAATGGAAAGCGGCATCATGGGGCTCATAGGTGCTCTTTTGGGTGTAGTGGCGGGAGTGCTGATAGCCTCGGTGAGCGGCCCATACAGCTTTGAGGCAGGGGAAGGAGCGTATGGCGGGGTCTCAACGATCCCGTTCATCGTGAGAATGGAGGATGCTGTTGTGATTGTCATGTTCACGTTCCTGCTGAATCTCCTCGCGGGCATATATCCTGCAAGACGTGCGTCAAAGCTTGACCCGGTTGCGGCGATCAGCGGGGAGTGAGGGGGGTTGAGCTGATCCGTGCATGCGTATTTCACGAATCACAGGAGTATGAGTCAGCGATGATGGTTATTGAGTGTGTGATCATAACGGTGATGAAACGTGGGTGTATGATGCGCTTTTTTCGATCCGGAAAAGACTTATGGTAAACCATGCAGAGGTTTAGGGTGTGGAATCGGTACGGTTGAGGGGAGTTTGTGCGAGGATCTTGGAACAGAGGATCGCATAATAATCGAAGAGGATCGCATCTGTGTGGAAGGTGATATCACAGATCATGAAACCAGAAAGAAGATCGATGGGATTCTTGCGGGTTGATCATTAGGGGCTGCAGTATGTGGATGTGAAGGTCTGTTCGGGTGATCGGTGCAGCGAGTGGGTCGTAGCGTTCATAACCAGAAATCGGGCGTAAGTCCGGGGGGCGTGATCCATGTTGCGACGATGCTCAACAGCGGCATCGGGAAGATTGTCAGCGTGGATTAGGCATTTTGATATGGTTAAAGAAACGAACCGGATAGATCCTTTTGATCTGTGCTGATCTTTACCGCACCAAAAACCCAATTGCTCCAGCCAGCAACAAACTTTTTATATGCCCCTGCCCAATAACTGATTGACAGTCAGTCAATGAGCCATCACAACGAGACTAAAGAGCATGAGAACAGGAAGACATTGGCATGTTTGAGATGAATATTGCGATCAGGCATATCAGATCACGGCAGCGCCAGACCATCTTTTCGGTAATAGCCGTTGCACTGGCGGTTGCGATAATAACGATCTCCATGTCGATGCTCAGCGGATTTACGAGCTACATCGTGGACGCAACAGTGGAAAACCAGCCACATGTCACAGTCTCGCCAGAAGAGGACGAGGACTACATATACCTCTATCACGGACTTTTGAACTACATACGGCGGCAGGAATGCGTTATTGCAGCCTCACCCCGCTATCAGGGCGATTGCGCGCTTCAGTACCAACACAATGTGGAAGGAGTGGTCTTATACGGCATAAATCCCGGAGATGAGACCAAAATCTTAAACGTGGAGAAAGACATCGTCGCAGGAGATTTCATGTCCCTCACGGGACCTGGAAACCGCATAATCATGGGATCAAAACTCGCGGAGAACCTTGAGGCGGAGATCGGTGATGCGGTGACGGCTAAGTTCCCGGGATCAAAGCCGACCGATTTTACGGTGACTGGCATCATCCGGACCGGAACACAGGCTGATGAGACGCTTGCTTATGCGAATCTTGGGCAAGTCCAGGGCTTCTACGACAAAGGAGACATAATCACCGGAATTGGGGTGCGGGTCTTGGATATCTATGCAGCGGACACACTTGCTGAGAAGATCGATTATGAGGCAGGCTACGATGCCACAAGCTGGATGGAAGGAAACCGGGAGATTCTGGACCTCATTGACCAGCAAGCCGGGTTCGCTTACATCTTCTATCTCCTGATCTTTGCCATATCGGGATTTGGCATTGCAAACATTCTGATCATGGTCGTAATGGACAAGGTGGGCGAGATCGGTATGTTAATGGCAATGGGAACCTCCAGAAGAAGCATACTCCTCATATTCCTCTTTGAGGCATGTATACTCGGAATGATGGGCGTAATCATCGGATCGGTGCTCGGGTACGTATCATCCGTCATGCTCGCATCCTACACGATCCCGGTGCCCCCGGAGATGTATTTCGGGCTGGACCACCTGCCATTCTTGATAACCCCTAAAAATTTCATAATAGCCGGCGTCTTTGCCATGGCAATCAACATCATAGCAGGTGCATACCCTGCCCGCAGGGCTTCGAAGATGGACCCGGTGGAGGCGATCCACGAGGTCTGAAGAGATGATGGAGAACACGGAAAATACGTACAATAGAGGGGATAGAAGGAATAGAGGAAATATGACGAAGATGATCGAGATACGAGACCTGACACGAATTTATGGCGACGGCGCAGAGGTGAGGGCTCTTGACGGCGTGAACCTCGACATCGGGCGTGGAGAGTTCCTTGCAATCATCGGTCCGTCCGGATCCGGGAAGAGCACACTCTTAAACCAGATTGGAATTCTTGACACGCCCACGAGCGGGAGAATCCTCCTGGATGGGGTCGATATCACGAAATCCTCTGAAAAAGAGCGCTCCAGACTGAGAAACCGGAAACTCGGATTCATCTTCCAGTATCACCACCTGCTCCCCGATTTCAACGCAATTGAGAACGTGATGATGCCGCTTCTGATAAACGGCGTCAAACGCTCGAAAGCAAGGAAGATAGCAAGCAGGATGCTTGAGGAAGTCGGACTGTTTGACAGGATGGATCACAGACCGAATCAGCTATCAGGTGGACAGAACCAGAGGGTTGCAATTGCACGGGCTCTTGTGAACAGCCCGGAGATCGTTATAGGGGATGAGCTCACAGGCAACCTCGACTCCAGGGCGAGCGATGCCATCTATGAACTGCTGCGGAGGCTTAATCGGGAGCATGAGCAGACATTCATCCTGGTTACACATGATGAGGCGATGGCTGCAAAGACCGATCGCGTGATCCGGATCGTGGACGGGCAAATCGTGGAGGATTCGGGGTAGCAAGAGGGGGTGTGGTTGGATGATCCGAACGGGGTGCGTGTTATTCATGTCCTCTGTTGACCCACGTCTTTCGTGCTGTTGAACATCCGACTGACCATTGCACGAATGTCTGATGTTTCACCATTCTCAAACGTTCATTCTTCAATCGCGTTGTTATCATTGGTACTTCTGCATGTTTTCTGTGACGATAAAAGGACACCTCATTTCAATTCACCGAAAGTCATGACCCACATATAACAGCGAAGAGCCTTGTCAATTTCAAGATGCGAAAGGAGTTGCACCTCGGGAAGGATGCGACGTTTCATTTCGGGATCAGGGGGCGCAGAGAGATGGATGAATGAAATCCGAGAATCGCGTTTCTTGATAACTGGTCCTACTTTGATGCTCCAGAAAATAAGCGTGGATAGCTCAGACTATTAGGAAACATCGAATTATTCTAAAAGACACAATGAACGATTCATTACCGGTTGAATGGGATGGTTGCACCACAATAGTTTTGATAAGTCGCACAAACGGGAGTTTTATATGGGGTGCGTTTTAAGTTGTTGGATATGGAACGAGACGAGATCTATCACGATCGATGCGTGTGTTTGCTGCGGGATGTGAGAGGTGCGATTGTACTGGCTCTGCACGTATAGTTGTGGGGTTTGGGCGACTGTGGAAAAATTGAAGTGATAAGATGTTGATCTTTGAATATATATCTATCAATAAATCTCATAAACAACTAACAAATGAAGTAACTGGTCTTTTTGAAGATTTTTCGGAATATTATACGCACACGTATGATTTTGAAGATAATTCTATAATTAAATTTATCAAGAACCGTGGAGGCATACATCAAAAGGTGCTTGAAGTTGGAGGGAATAATGGCAATGTGATAGACAATATATTCAAATATACTCCGATTGAAGAAGGCTATAATCTTGAATTGACACCAATATTTTCCAAATACCAGGTTAATGACAACATTGTATTTATAAATGGTTCGGCTTTGAATTTACCGTTTAAGGATGGTAGTTTCGATGTTGTTGTCATCAGGTTGCTGTTACACCATTTGGTCGGTTCATCGATAACAGGATCAATAACGAATGCCCAAAGAGTGGTAGACGAACTGATCCGGGTTACAAGAAACGGTGGATATATTTTAATTGAAGATATATATAATAAATATAAAATATACTCTTCTATTACATTCTATATTTTATTAATTTTATCAAAACTTAATTTAAGCAGTAGATTTTTTTTAATACATAAAAATTTGATTGTATTATTTCTAACGATAAAGGAAATTAGAAGTCTGTTAAACAAAGAAAACGTTGAGATTGTAGAAGAAGAAATTCGGGAACCTCATCAACCTTTAAAGTTCAAGGTTACAGTATTGCTATCAAAGACAGGGCGGATATTCTTGGCCGGATTAAAAGGAGATGATAAAGATTAATCCGCAGTTTTCAGTATAACACCCTATCAACAACGATTGTGCCTCGCAATCCAACATAAGGTGGAGTGGTCGGGGCGACAGTACATTACACCGTAAAATAGATTATCGGATTCACGGTGTGTGGTCTGACACTTGAACACCAACGTCGAGGCATACCTGGTTTGACAGCCACGCGTACCTGCAATCCCGGACTTAAAAGTCCCTTGACTCTTCCCCGCATTTAGCCAGTTCTTTCTGATACGCCGTCCATCCGGGACACCACTTCGTATGCCACCGCCAGAGCTTGCTGATCAGTGAATTTGACTTTCTTTCCGCGTAACTGTGCCATTTGCAGGATTCACAACCTGATTTCATCGCTGGCGCTCCCTGTTCCGTATGCCCTTCCATGCTCATACTCTTGAACTGCTCGTATGCAGCCATGATACGTCACCACCACTTTTCCACAGCAGATCAGATGGTCAAAGAAACCGTCCGGACATATACCGTGCGGTGGCACTTTCAGACGGATCATTTTGAAATATCTGCTGTGTATATGTTAATTATACCTCTCTTTTACTTTTCTCGTATATCCCAACCGATGTTGGCAATATTCCAGGTCTGTCATCTGTCATCCAGTTAACATAGCTCATCACGTGCACGGAATATTCGAGATATCCTTTAATAATGTTGCTTAACCCTTCGCTCCTGCGTCCAAGTACTAATATCACGATCCATTGGATAAGCATACATATCTCTGCGATAAATCCGTACACCGCCATCACCAGCCCAATAACAAACGAGTACACGATTCTAACAACAAGTTCCAGCCGTTTCGCATCATGTTCGTAGACAAACAACTGATCCATTTCATCCGTTTTTTCTTCCATCATCTTTCAATCACATCCTTTTCAGGTGGTCTCTGTTCTATTACGACTGTTTTCCCTGAACGATCCTGGGTTTCTGATTCGTAAGCGTCAGGAGTTCGACATTCGATACCTGCTCAATAACTTGTGGTAGGAACCACAGGATTACACCGATTTCCACAAGATTTCTGTGTTGATCCTGTGCAATCTCGTGGTTGTATGTGTGGATATCCACACAATATTACGTAGGCATGACCTTCGCAAAGACGCTCATTCTGGCGACAAGGTTGAATGTCTGGAACAAGAATCCGACCTCATAGCTCCTGATATGCGCAAGCTCGGCTTCAGGAGTCTACATATATCCGTTCCTGAGACGCGAATCTCGCCTCCGGTCGGGCGGTCGAGGCATCCGATCCGGTTCATGGGCGTGCTCTTGCCCGAGCCAGACGGTCTCATGATCGCGATGAACTCGCCGCGCTTAACCGGGAGGTCGATTTCATGGAGTGTCGGAACCTCCATCTTTCCGATGTAGTAGCTCTGTCTGACGTCGTCGATCTCGACTGCCAGAGGTTCGTTGTGGTCGTTCATGCTTTTCACATACTTTTATTCAGATTTGTCGATTAATAGACTTGTCTGATTGTATGTGTGTAACTCTTATTACTTAAATCTTTCGATCAATCGAATGACACTATGACAAGATGTGGAACTTCACAACAGAATCCTAAACCAGATTGAAACATCGCCGCACCCAATCTTATCATTACAGCATCGCAATCGTCGTGCCGCTCACCGTCCCAGCCCCCGCCCCTGCCCCCGCCACAAACGCAGCGAGCGCGATAGCCATGCCCGCCTTGAAGAGCTTTGATGAGCCTGCAACGTCACCCCGTCTCAACCGCAGTATCGCAACCAGAAACGAGATATCAGCGAAGAGAACAACGATCAGATACCAGACCGAAAATCCGGCAAAGTATGGGAGCGGGCTCAGCAGAATGGCGATCATGCCAAAAATGGATGCAACCAGTCCTGCCCGTTCTATTCCAACGCTGATCGGAAACGTAACCAATCCCAGCGCAGAATCGCCATCCACATCCTCAATGTCCTTTGCGATCTCACGCGCGACCGTTGCAAGCACAGCAAGTGCGAAGAGTCCCGATGTTCTGATAATTCCAGGAAATCCGAAGAGCGCACCTCCGAAGAGGAACGTTGAGCCGGTCAGATATCCGATACAGAGATTTCCAGCGAGTACTGTGCGCTTCAGGCTGTGCGCATAGGCGATCAGCAGTACCGAGTTTGCGATGGCGATTGCAAGGCAGATCGTGCCGATAGTAAACGATAGCAGAATCCCGCTTCCAAAGAGCAGAAGCGAAAGATAGAGCGCAGCGTTCCTGCTCACGCGTCCTGACGGGATCGGGCGCGTCGGTTTATTGATCGCGTCAATATCCGCATCAAAAAAGTCGTTGATCGCATTTCCCGCCCCCGTTATCAGGAAAACCGACGAAAAAAGAAGAAACATCCCCGGAATCGGAAGTCTGGTCATTCCACAGACAATTCCTGCACCTATGACCGCTGCGAAGCCAGCCATCACACAGTTTCCGATTCTGAGGAGCCCGATCAATCAATGTTCCCTCTTGATTGCGATCATCCGGTCGAGCGCATCTTTCGCCGGTTTCCGGACATCCTCGGGTACGGTTACGACATGTTCAAGGTTCTCAAGCGAACGAACCACTGTGGATAGTGTAACCATCTTCATTGGCGGGCATACCATGTAATCAGAGACCGCATGAAACGTCCTCTCTGGAAATTCCTTCTGTAATCGATGGATCATCCCTGATTCGGTTCCGATGATGAACGCATCCGAATTCGAGTCCCTGACACGCCTAACCATCCCCTCGGTTCCGTATGCACCGTCTGCAAGATCGATCACCTCGGGTCTGCATTCGGGATGCACGAGCACCTCAGAATCGGGGTTTCGCTCTTTCGCATCCAGGACATCGCACGCAAGCAACTGGTTGTGCGTTGCGCAGTACCCATCCCACGGGATCACTTTCATCTCTGTGAACCGTGCGGCATAGAGCGCGAGGTTCCTGTCGGGCACAAAGATCACCTCGTCGCAGTCAAGCGAGTTTGTGACCGCAACAGCATTTGCAGAGGTACAGCAGATATCACTCTCTGCTTTCACTGACGCGCTCGTATTCACGTAGCAGACCACCATCGCATCCGGATATTCTCGTTTCATCTCAATTAACGCATCTCTTGTGATCATTGCAGCCATCGGGCATCTGGCATCCGCATCCGGGATCAAAACCGTTTTGTTGGGGCTCAGAATGGCTGCCGATTCCGCCATGAAATCGACGCCGCAGAACAAAATCACGTCACAATCGGTGTGGGACGCCTGTATCGCCAGAGCGAGCGAATCGCCAACGAAATCTGCGATATCCTGAATCTCCGGGCGCTGGTAGTTGTGAGCAAGAATGATTGCATTTCTTTCCTGTTTCAATCTCAGGATCTCTTCGAGCATGTTAGTGGTTCTTTGTGTGCATTCGTTATAAACCGGCAGGAGTGATGTCGTTGCAACACCGCACAAGCCAACGGTCCCCTGGAACCTACCTCTTTATATTGTGTAACAGAACATGAGTGGCTATTGGGCATGGGTGACGCCGGAGCGCATCACCCAAACCTGAGAGAATACGAAAATAGAAGGAGGAAACATGAAACAGATACGAATATTTGCGATCGTGCTAATCCTTGCACTGGGAATTGCGTTCAGCGGATGCGTGGATTCGGATTCAGACTCGAGTCCAGACTCGGGTTCAGATTCAGTTTCTGAGAAACCCGCAACGAACTTGCTAGGCGATGGAGGATCAGTTGGCAATTATCTCGACCTGATCGATGTGGACTCGTTGCATTACAAAGCAACCGTGTCCAGCGATGAGGCTGACGAAACCGTCTTTGAGGAATGGCGCAAGAAATCCGAAGATGTCTATCTCTTCAAACTCGTGATGTACGAAGCAGATGATGCCAATTCGAGTTTGACCATTATGCAGAACCTCAACGGCATGTACATGATCAGCGAAGCTGATGGAAATGCGATCAAATACGGAGAATGCTCCAATGACAATATTGGACTCATGAATCCGTTCTGGGCTTACGGATACTATGCTGACGACTCCGCATGGGAGGATGACTGGATAGTGGACAAGGATGTAACATTCCTGGGTCGAAAAGCGATTAAACTGGACTACAGCAAACTGTGGATGTTACACAAAGCGCTCGCCCCTGAAGAGATGCATCCTGAAAAAGCCGACTTAATCGTGGACAAGGAGACCGGATTCACGCTGCTTCTCGACTGGAAATTATCGTCGTCTGACGGCAAGACCGAGAGCACGCATTATGAAGTTACCGAGTTCGACCTGAACAAGGATATATCGGATAGTACATTCGAGATTCCGAGCGGCATAGAGGTCGTTGACCTCACAGCACTCGCTGAATCGGGTGTAACCGCCGAAAGCCCGCCGGTTTCGGATTGAACAGTACAACTGTGGCACGATTGATGCAACCGTCGTTGTGTTCGGCGGTTGCGTCACCATTCGTGAAGTTCATTGAGTAGTCATTCAGAACATGCTCAGTTGGGCTGTGGTAAATCAAAACTGAACGTGAAAACGATTAAATTGATGAAATCAGTGTAATCTGCGTAGGGCACTGTCGATTTTTCCAGTGAGCTCGCCATGCCCTTAAATTATACCATAGAGTGCGCAGAAGAGTGCAGAGGGTTGAAAACGGTCTCAAAACTCTGCGCACTTACTCAATATTGTGTGGGTATCTACACATAAAACCACGAGATCGCACAAGATCAACAACAGAAATCTTGTGGAGATGGCTGCGCCGCTGCTTCGCAGACTGTGTAATCTTGTGGTTCCTACCACGAGTTATTGAGCATGTACGCCATACAGGCTCTCTGGAATCAATGGGGTGCGTACAAACGTGTTATTCGTGTTAAAAACCACGAATGGAGGATGCATGCCACGAATTGTACGCTTGCGGTCACAACAAAAGTCCAGGGGATCGCCCGATCACTCTTCTTCGTGCTTCACGATCACCTGATCGATTGTAATCTTCGCGTTCTTCAGAACTATCTTGATTCCACCACCACTTCCAAAACCGGACAACATACCAGCAACCGGCGCTGGCATTGGCATACCCACACCAATCGGCATACCTGCCACCACTTCCGGAACAGCCGCAGCAGAGATGGCTTCCTCCTTCTTTTTCTTTGCTTCCTTCGCTTCTTCTTTCTTCAGGAGTTCCGCAATTGCCGGATGATTCTTCTCAGTCATAAACGCCTTCAGTGAGTCGAGATCGGTCGCATCCTCCTCGGTTGCGATTGCATCCACGATATCTTTGGGAATATCATCAAGCACCCGGTCCTTGAGATGCTTCGGCATCCAGCCAACCCGATTCCAGCCACCATCTGCAACGATGAACTTCGGAGACCTGAAGTAGTTGATCCCGATTCCGAGGAATCCGACGATCTGCTTACCGCCGCCGGTCTGTCCAGCCATATTTGCGAATGTGAGCCCGTTTGGAGCGGCAGCGGCATAATCACGATCCACCCATCCGATGACGTCGAGTTCAGGGATGTAATATCCCACAACCTCGAAGCAGCCGCAGGACGTGTGGGGGTATTCGAAGAATGAGTGCAGCTTGATTCTGGCGTATTCTCCCTGCGAGAGCGACGCCGCTGCCTCGTTGACCCCGTCATATTCACCGCCCAGCTCGTCAATACACTCTCCTTTCTCGATTGCGAACTGCGGACCCTCCGGATCGACCTTGGCAGCAGCTCTTCCATCGAACCAGTTGATCGCGCCGCAGAGCGAGACCCGGTCAGGGGTCACGACACAGACGTTGGTCGGAGCAAACGACTGGCAGAGTGTGCACCCATAGAATGTGTCCACATCCTCGTCATGCAGATCGCGCGTTCTCGCATCTCTTGTTTCGTAGATCGCCTGCACCTCTGGCAGTCGTTTCTCAATCTCATCGATCCCTGTAATATAGAGCGCCTCCATCTTCTCGATGAACGGCATCTCGTTTTTGAAGAGCATCATCGTCGCTTTTGCGATCGGTTCAAAGGAGTTGAGCCCTTTCGCGATCGCATCTTTTCCGACACGAAGCCAGATGTCGTATCGCTGATTGAGGTGCATGATCCCGCTGATATAATTCTGAAAATCGTGATTTCTACGCTCAACAATCGCCTCGAGGTCCGGTTCAATCGCTGCTCCTGCGATTTTGTATATCATCGCAAACGGATACCTCTCGCCCTCTTTCATCTCGGATAAGTCGGGACCTATCAGTGTGAATCCGTCGTCCTCGACCTCGTCCATATCCGCAGCACGCACCAGTTCAAAGCCCTTGTCCTTGGGTCCTGCGAGTTCGATATACATGTCGTCTTTTCTGATCCGTTCCCCCTCAAACATAGGGGATAGCTCGAATGGAAATTCGTCTGCCATCATACGCCTCCTGGAATTAGATGATGAATCATAACAATCTACTTAAACCTTGTTGTTTTTATTCCATATATTCAAGTATAGTCAGGTGGAATGATTTAATGATGTCGGTTCCAGCAAGTTCAGATGATTACACGAAATGGAGTTTGATCGCGTCCGGGGAGGGTGCAGGCAGGATCGCAGCCCTGTACTTCGCGAGCATGAAAAATGAGGCGATAGCCGATAGAATTTTGCTCCTTAACAGTGCAAGGGCGGATTTGAAGAAAGTACTCGACGAGATTGCGGAGAATCTCGGGGATAAAGAGACAGAGATACTTGAAACGATCCGGAGAGAGCGCGTACAGCTCTTTGGCAGGCAGAGCACCGGGACCGGGAACTTCTGGAAGGTCGGGGAGAACGAGGCACGGATCGATTTTGATGAGATCATACGGAGAAGGGTCGAGAGCCTTGGGTTGACCAGCGGCGATGCGATGTTTGATATCATGACGCTCGGTGGCGGCACTGGAAACGGCAGCATTCCCTACTTAATCGACCAGCTAAAGCACGGATCAGGGCGAACGGCTGCAGGACACAAGCATTTTGCGCTCTGCGTGTGGCCAGACACAATCGAGGCAGATCACAGGCACTTCAACGCGATCTGCGGACTCTCCAGACTGCTAAGATACGGCAAGGATAATCACCAGAATGCCGATATCGTGCTCCTCGCCGACAACACGACCCTCGGAAAACGAATCGAGCTCGATGAGGGCGAATCCAACTATTATTTTGAGATCAACAGGATGATTGCACAGGCGGTCGACCTGATAATGGCGCCGGGACGGAAAAACACGAATCGCGTGATTGATGTCAACGATTATATCGTATTCCCATCCCATATCGGCGTGTACCATGCCACGCCATGCATGTCCCTTGGAAACGATGTTGACTTAATCAGCCTCGAATCCGCGTTCGATGATGCGGTTGAGAACGCGTTCTTCCCGCTTGACCCGGAGACTGCAACGATGGTCTGGCTGATCGTACGCGTGCCGAAGAAGTACTTCAACCGCGGGCAGTTCGAGCAGCGAGCGCTTGATCACACGTTCAAGGGATGGATAGAAGATCACATCATCGGAAAATTGCGTTATTCGACTGTTACGTTCGTCGAAGAGGACCTAGAGACGTTTGACGTGCTTCTGCTACTCGGTGGCTTCAAACTCAACAAACTGGTTCCGGAATCATTTGAAAAGTATCTGCTCTTCAAGGAATTGCTCGAACTGAACGCAACTGATGGTGATATTTCGCTTGCGCAGTTTGGCGACGACGTGACACTCTCAACCGACGAACTGAACAGAATCGAGCAAAATCTGCGGGATTACATGGCACACATCGATGATGTGGTGGAACGGCTGCGCGCGTGAATGCGAGTCAGAGCCACTTGACCAAACCCCACGCCATTTGACCCACCGATCACACCACTCCCAAACTCATCAAGACTGCGATTGCCAGAAGCAGCACCCCGGTCACGAACCTGATTGCAGATCTGTGCTCGTCCTTGTACCGGTTCACAGATTCAGGCTGCATCCCAAACGTGATTGCAAGCCCGAGAACGAGCACGGGAAAGACCACCCCCATATTGTACACGCCAAGATAGAGCGCACCGCTGGTTGTGTCCTCTCCAAGCAGCATCTGCAGTATCGACAGGTACAGTGCACCAACACACGGAGCTTTGGCAAGGGAAAAGAGAACTCCGAGCACGAATATTGCAGGCAAACTCTCCTTTTTGACCATATTCTCTATAAAACGCATTGCATATCCGGAGGTCCTAAATGATGATCGGTCATACTTCTTGACATGGTATGCATCATATATGTGCCATATTCCAAGCAATATGATGATTAGGATCAATACATTCTCGATTATCTCCTGCGTACTTTCTGTATGTCCGATTGCTTGGAGTAGCCCGAAGCCTGCGACGAGATACGTGATGAATATGCCTGCGCAGAAGACCAGCACCAGCCAGAACATCCTGCGACTCCCGTTTCTCCCGTTTCTCCCGCTTTCACCGCTGGATAGTGTGATTGATGCGATGAATGCGAGTATTGCGAGGAGACACGGGTTGAATCCAGCGATCAGCCCGGCAACAAAGACTGTGGGGATCGATAGCTTGATCAGCGGCTGATGCATCCCAGTTTGGTTTGTCTGGTTTGTCTGGTTTTCCGGATCGGTCTGATCCGTATGATTCGTCTGATTCGTCTGATTCGTCGACCCCATGATCTGCGTTTGATTTTGCATGATCGAGATATTCTGCATGCTCTGATTGAGCATATCTATAAGCATACCAAGATCTCCACCGTAATCCGAATAACAGATCACCTGACCGCAGACAACGACTGCCGGAACAACGTAAATTTCATATTCGCTCGTTTTTTTGATACTGACCAGATTACTGATCTCATAATCCATAACCGAGAGATTGTTCTCCTCAGCAAATGTTTCTACGACCGGTCTTGCTTTATCACATTTATTGCAGCCGATCTCGTAGAAAAACTCGATTTTGCAATCATCAGAGTGGTAAGCTTGCGCCGAAGGGATGATGGGGGCGAATATGACCAGCAACAGAAGTACAATTCCGATGACCGTTTTTTGGTTCATAGTTCAGCCAGCCGCCCCACAGGTTCTGTTAGAAGGAATGATCCGTCCTCAATCATTCTCTTCAGTTCATCTGCCAGTCTGATCGCCCCTTTCCGGTCGGAGTGGCGCAGAATGACCGGAATTTTCTTGCCGTTCAGCGGGATTGTGCCCACCCCGGCGGTGAACGCTCCGGCGTTGCATGCGGAGACACAGTGTCCGCAGTTGCAGCAGAGACGACTGGCGATCTCACCACCGTCAAATGCGCCGGTCGGGCATTGCATGCGCACCTCACAGATTTTGCAGTGAACACATCTCGATTCATCGAACGTTGCCTGCAAACCGGACGAACCGGACGAAACAGGCGAATCCGACCGCCAGACCTGTGAATAATCCGTCCTCCCGATCTCACTTCTCGTCCTGATGTCCATCACCGGAAGCGCAATCTCACTGTCCAGCCGGCATGTACTACGCAGGACGTCTTCGTTCAGAACCGGTATCGGCACAGCTACCGAGTTGATGATATCAACACCCGCGGAGGTTGCAAATCCTCCGATATACGACCCATCCATCGTGTGCATATCCGCAGCAAGGGAGAGATTCCGGCGCTCGGGGGTACTTCTCGTACCCTCTCCGATCACGTGCCCGGTAGCGCCGTTCACAAGGACTCTCGTACCGATTCCGATGGTGCCTGCGTCTTTTTCGAGCGGATTCAACTCACCACACCCGGCAAACGTCGCTCCGCTACAGTTTCCTGCAAAGTCAGCAACAGAGAAGATCGAGGGGATCGCCTCGCCCGGGTTTACGAATGCCGAATAATTTCGATATACGCTGCGGGTTGTGAGCATACGCGCGAACGGGATCTCATCGATAGTAACGGTTGTGACAATCTCGCCCGCGCCCTCCCCCACCGGTGCTTCCACCACAACCTCGATTTCATTGCCACTGACCAGATCGTGGAAGAGGTGCCCGCCCCCGTATCTGGCGTCCCTCTGTGCGGTCCCGTAAACTATCATGTCAACGAGACCAAGCCTTTCGTTCGGGCATGGACCCGCGTGCGCAGGCACGCCGTTTAAGGAGACTCGTTCTGCACGGGAGAAGACGCCAGGACCTGCAACTGGAACTGATAGAATGGCAAGAGTTCCGCTCATGATGCCTCTCGTTGCAGTGGTTACGACATCGACATCATTGACACTTACGGATTCTCCGGATCGCACGATTCCGCAGAGTTCCTGTGCAGTCATGACGATTGCGTCGCCGTTCTCTATTTTTTTGTTGATCTCTGCGATTGTCTTCATGTCTCCGCTCCAGAAGGCTTCATAGGATAGTTTGGTTGCCACCATCTAAAAATTGTCGGCAGGGTGTGCTGTGTGTTCGATTCATTTGACAGGATTTGTTGCTTTGGATATGCTTTCAGTCGCATGCCTGACATGGTCTGCTCAGCGATCGGCATAAACTGCGATTTTCATGGGGTATATCCCCCATACAGCCACAGAGAGCATGAGGTGAGTCTCCTCTGTGGTCTCTGTACACTCTGTGGCTATTGTTTTTCATCATTAAAAATCCCAAGTAGTGGCGGTGTGGAGTATATATGCGTTCAGAGCGTCCTGGTTACCACGTACTTTGAAGCGGACCTGGAGTGAGAATCATAGGAACGAACTCGGCGGCGCAACTTTAATGCCGGAATAACATCCACCAAACCAACAAGAATCAGGGATGACACAACAATGATCATATCAATAGCAAGCGGAAAGGGCGGCACAGGGAAGACTACAGTGGCTGTAAATCTCGCATTGTCGCTTTCAAATGTACAATTACTGGATTGCGATGTCGAAGAACCGAATTCGCACATCTTCCTCAAACCGGAGATAGATGCTGTAAAGTCAGCATGTACACTTGTACCCGAGGTCGATTATGAGTTATGCGATTACTGTGGGAAATGTGCGGCTGCATGTGAATATAACGCAATCGTCGTGCTCCCGACACAGGTCATGGTCTTTTCCGAACTCTGCCATGGCTGCGGTCTATGCGCAATGGTCTGCCCGCGGGATGCAATTAGCGAGGCGACAAGAGAGATCGGCGTTGTCAAGAAGGGGCGGAGTGGCGACACCATCGAACTCGTGTATGGGCTGCTGAATATCGGTGAGATCATGGCAGCACCCCTGATAGACCATGTCAAAGAAGAGATCGATCCGGAAAAGACCGTGATTATTGATGCACCCCCTGGAACGGCATGTCCAGTGATTGCGGCGATATCGGGCAGCGATTACTGTATTCTTGTGACAGAACCAACGCCGTTTGGATTATACGACCTGAAACTGATAGTAGAGGTGCTAAAAGCACTAAAGATTCCTTCTGGCGTGGTCATAAATAAAGCGGGGATCGGGGATCGGAAGGTCTACGACTACTGCAAAGAAGAAGGAATTCCGATCCTGCTTGAGATTCCTTATGATAAGAAGATCGCAGAGTATTATTCGGAAGGCATACCATTCGTGAATGCGATCCCTGCGTGGAAGAACCGATTTTCCGGAATGATCGATGAAATCGGGGGTGAATTATGAAGCAGATAACAATCATAAGTGGAAAAGGCGGCACAGGGAAGACGACGCTCGTCGCATCGTTTGCAGCCCTCGCAGAAAACATTGTCATTGCTGACTGTGATGTGGATGCGCCCGATCTTCATCTGCTGCTGCATCCGGAGATTGTGACAAGAGAGGAGTTCAAAGGATTAAACGTTGCAGCAATGGATAAAGAGAAATGCATAGAATGCGGAATATGCGAAGCATCATGCAGATTCAAGGCAATATCTGATACGGCATCCGGCTATGCGGTCGATCCGACACGCTGCGAGGGCTGTGGCGTATGTGTATTTGTGTGCGGTTCGGATGCGATCACCCTTGCAGAACGCGTCTCAGGGTATGCATTTATCTCAAAAACGAAATACGGAACAATGGCGCATGCGCAGTTAAATATCGCCGAAGAAGCGTCCGGAAAACTGGTAACTGTTGTCAGAAACAACGCACAGCGAGTTGCAGAAGAGGAAGGGTCCGACCTCATCCTGATCGACGGGTCGCCCGGCATCGGCTGCCCTGTGATTGCATCCTTAACCGGCGTGGACATGGCACTGGTCATAACCGAACCCACGATGTCAGGACTGCACGATCTTGAGCGAATCCTGAATGTGACCAGGCATTTCGGGATTGCATCAGTTGTCTGCATCAACAAATACGATATCAATGAAGCGAACAGCCGGAAGATTACTGAATTTTGTCAGGAGCGTGAAGTCATGATTGTCAGGAATATCCCGTATGACCCAGTGGTAACCGAGGCGATGGTCGCAGCCATGCCAGTTGTTGAATTCTCAGATGGGGAAGTATCGGACGCGATAAAAGAGATCTGGGCGAGCATAAGATGAAGAGGTTGGAACGCCGGGCAAGATATCTGCAGAAAGCCTTATGCCACACAGTGGGGGCGTGAGGATGTGATTAATCCGAATGAATGTGTTTACGGTGAAAAACCACGGGATTTCACGAGATTAACACAAGAAGATGGTGATATATACAAGATATTGGTTGGTTTTGCATCTTGCCCCCACACACCTTCTTGTAGAAATCTGCGTAATCTTGAAGTTAGCTAAACACGTACATTCAAAAGATATCAGGTAACCGCGATGAAACAGTCCGCACAACCAGACGAAACCTTGTGGTACCAGTTGACCGCCGAAGATACGTTTGGGATCCTGCACTCGGAACAATCAGGACTATCGGCAGAGGAGGCTAACGCAAGACTTGAGCGCTACGGTTACAACGAAATCAAGTTCAAGAAGCGCAGCGCACTCATTCGGTTTCTTGCGCAGTTCAACAGTCCGCTAATCATCATTCTGCTCGTCTGTTCCGCAATCACAAGTGCTCTTTGCATCTGGAAGGGTGAGGATCTGTGGATGGATACGGTGGTCATTCTTGCTGTGGTTATTGCAAACACGATTATCGGGTTCATCCAGGAGGGAAAAGCCGAGGCATCGGTTGATGCACTTGAGAAGATGATCGTGCCCGGGTGCACGGTGGTTCGGGGTGGCAAGAAGGTTATGATGCCCGCACGAAAACTGGTTCCAGGGGACGTTGTGGTCATGGAGGGCGGGGATAGGGTTCCTGCCGACCTGCGGCTTTTTCAGGCGAAGAACCTGAGCGCAGATGAATCAGCGATCACCGGGGAATCAGTGCCCACTTTCAAAAAGACCGATGCGATCGCAGGAGAACGAATAATTGCGGATCAGAGCTGCATCCTGTTCAACGGCACGTTTGTTACAAAAGGAATGGGACATGGGGTCGTCGTCGGGACCGGGGAGCGAACAGAGATTGGAAGAATCGCAAAGCTGATAACAGAAACAGAGAAGATCACGACGCCGCTTACGAGGAAGATGGCAGAGTTCACCAGGATCCTTGTCATCGTAATCCTTGCAATCACAGTTATCAACTTTGTGCTGGCGGTATGGTTCGGTATCGAGATAGAAACAGCGTTTCTCGCATCGGTGTCCATGGTGGTCGCAGCAATCCCGGAAGGACTGCCCGCGGTCGTGACAATGGCGCTGGCGATCGGTGTTACAGCGATGGCGCGGAGAAACGCAATCATAAAGCGGCTGCCTGCCGCAGAGACCCTCGGATGCACCACTGTTATCTGCTCGGACAAGACCGGGACGCTCACAAAGAACCAGATGACGGTGTCGCGGATATACGCCGGGAGAAGAGACTACACGGTGAGCGGGGTCGGGTACGAACCATCAGGGGAGTTTACCCCTGCTGAGAGGGGTGAAGAGCTGAAACTTACCTTACAAGTGGGTCATTTCTGCAACGATGCGAGAATCGCACGAGAAAATGGTTACAGCGTCATCGGAGACCCAACAGAGGGGGCACTGCTCGTCTCTGCGATGAAAGCGGTGAAAGCGGGCATTGGAGTGCCAAATGATCCGTTACAGCGGTTGGATGAGATACCGTTTGACTCAGAGCAGCAGTACATGGCTACGCTGCACGAGGGCGACGGAAAGCACGTAATCTTTGTGAAGGGGTCGCCAGAGCGGGTTCTCGGGATGTGCCAGACCAGAATGGTGGACGGCGAGATAGAGCCGATAGATCAGGCGGAGAGAGTTGAGATACTTGCAAAGGTGGATGAGATGGCAGGAGATGCGCTCAGGTTACTTGCAATGGCGTACAGGGAAATTACGCCAGAGCGTGGTTCAATCGATGAGAATGATCTTTTGGGCATGACATTTCTTGGCATTCAGGGTATGATCGATCCGGCAAGAGAAGAGGCGATAGATGGGGTTGCAAAGTGCAGAAGCGCGGGTATCCGGGTTGTGATGGCAACAGGGGATCATGCGAGAACAGCAAAGGCAGTCGCCCGAAAACTCGGAATCGGAATTGACACAGAGAAGGCGGTCACCGGAGAGGAACTCTCGAAGATGAGTGATGATGAACTCTACGATGTCGTTGCGGATGTGCCGGTCTACGCACGGGTTGCGCCTGATGACAAGTTTAGGATCACAAGGGCTCTTCAAAAGCACGGGGAGGTCGTCGCAATGACCGGTGACGGCGTCAATGATGCGCCAGCGCTCTCTGCTGCTGACATCGGTATTGCCATGGGTATAACCGGGACTGAGGTGAGCAAGGAAGCGTCAGACATGATTCTTGCCGACGACAACTTCGCAACGATCGTCTCTGCTGTGGAAGAGGGCAGATATGTCTACAACAACATCAAAAAGGTAATTCTGTACACGCTCCCGACGAACGGCGGGCAGGCGCTGCTGGTTATGGGCGCAATACTTCTCGCACCGTTTCTAACACTCTTCCGTGACCAGCTTCCGCTTTCACCTGTGCAGATACTCTGGATCAACCTCTTCGACGCAGTGGCGCTCGCACTCCCCATCATCATGGAACCGATGGAGAAGGATCTGCTCAAGAAGCCCCCGAGGAATCCTGACGAACGAATCACCGATCCTCCATTTTTTAGGAAGGTGGGACTGGTCTCAATCGTGATGGCGATCTCAGGGTTTGCGATGTACTACCACTATGGGCTGCCTGCGATCGATGGACCCCTCGTTGTTAACAAAGAGCTCCTCACACAGGCGCAGACTGCTGCATTCACAACCGTTGTGCTGGTGCACCTCTGCTACGTCGTGACCGCACGATCGATTACAGAATCGGCATTCACATTCAGTCCTTTCTCGAACCGATGGCTGCTTGGAGGGATGGCGCTCACCATTGTGACGCAGCTTACAATCGTCTACCATCCGATCGGGAATGCTATTCTCGGAACGGCACCGCTGCCGCTGGAATGGTGGGGGCTGATGATACTGCTTGCGCTGCCCGGGTTCGTTGTGATCGAGGTTGAGAAGTGGCTTGCGAAACGAGGCACGTCGACCTGACGCTGATGTGTGGGATCAAAACCCGGAGTTTTCAGACGTTCAGCCCCAAAAGCGATGTATGTAAATATCGTTCTCTGGTATCCCAAAAACATGCCAGCCACGCGACCAACCGACCCCCATGCGGGCGTGCGCCCGGGAGACGCTCGAAAGCAGGGGGCAGCAGGACGTCGGGCGTATGGGCACTTGGAGCAGGCAGGAGGCGGCTGGTTCTATCCTGCCGGTGATAACATCCGGGGGCTCATAGATGCTCTTTACACCACTTCTTAAGTGCAGGAAGTTTTGCCGGAGTATCCGGCTTGACCTACAGGGGTTTGTTACAATCGAGGTTGAGAAGTGGCTTTTCGAAACGGTTCTGGTAATGGGGGTGCTGGATAAGTGGGTGACGGAGCTTGTGTTTTTTCTGAGACGTTGGTT
>DAWR01000187.1:25625-42849 GCA_002506015.1 Candidatus Methanogasteraceae archaeon UBA261
TTGATGTCAGAAACTATTGCAGAAGTTAACATAGGTGAATTTTTGGCACATAAGATCGATAGAGTGATTCAATCAAGATCACTAAGGAGTAGAGAGAATTTTGTCAAAAAAGCAGTCCGGTATTATCTGGAAGAATTGAGCATTCGCAACCTGAAGTCGGATCTTTTCAAAGAAACACTGAATACAAAAGAAATCATGTTAAACGCGTGGAAAGACCCAATGGAAGCAGATGATGCATTAAAAGTTCTATCTTCTATCGGCGCCGATAGGAGAAATATAAGCAGCCAATGATAAACAATATCCTCTGCCACTCCTGCCTGAAGCGACACACCGCCACAGATATATAGCCCCCTCTCTTATATGATACACGATGACAAAGGATTATGACGTGATCATTGTCGGCTCGGGTCCGGCAGGCATGTTCGCAGCGGACGAGCTTGCAGGCTCTGGTCTTCGTGTGCTGATCATCGACCGCGGGCATGATATCAATGAACGTTCCTGTCCAATGGGCAGAACCAGTACATGCGAGCACTGCACGCCGTGCGGCATCATGTCCGGGGTCGGCGGCGCAGGAACATTCTCGGATGGCACGCTGAATCTGCGCCCCGACATAGGGGGTGACATCGCTCTTTTGACAGGCAGCAACGAGACTGCGTGGGACGTTGTGCGGCATGTGGACGAGGTTTTCCTGAGATATGGTGCGCCCGATGTTCTCATCACCCCCGCAAAAGAGGTTGTGGAGAATCTGAAGCGGCGTGCGGCATCGGTTGGGGCACGATTCATCGATATACCGCAGCGACATATCGGATCGGATAACGCGCCAACCGTAATCAAAAACTTCAAGGAGGACCTTGTAGAGCGCGGGATTGAGTTTCTGCTGGACTCGAATGTTTCGGATTTAAAAATCGACGACAACGAATGTGGCGGAGTGATACTTGATAGTGGCAGAATGATAACATCCGGATGCGTGATCGCTGCGCCGGGCAGGATCGGTGCGGGCTGGGTGGATGAGGTCGTTGATAAGCATGATATCGCTGCCAGACACGGCGGAATCGACGTCGGCGTACGAGTCGAGGTTCCTGCAATTATCATGGATCCGATCACATGCATCAACCGTGATCCGAAGTTCCACATCCATACCAAACGCTACGACGACTTTGTCCGGACGTTCTGCACAAACGCACACGGTTTCGTCGTAAAGGAAGAATATTCCGGGTTCGTGGCAACGAACGGGCACTCCCTGGAGGCTGAAGCAAAGGGATCAGAGAATACAAACTTTGCGTTCCTTGTCAGAATCGATCTCACACATCCAATCGAGAACACGACCAGATACGGGACGTCGATTGCGAAGCTCGCAGCCACAATTGGTGGTGGAAAGCCGGTTCTCCAGCGCATGGGTGATCTCAGGAGGGGGCGGCGATCAACAGAGGAGCGGATCTGGCGAAATCAGGTCTCAAACACACTCAAGGACGTGACACCCGGGGATATCTCGATGGCGCTTCCGCATAGAATCGTGATGGACCTAATCGAGGGGCTTGAGGTGTTAAACAAGATCATACCCGGGGTTGCATCCGATTCAACGCTTCTGTATGCGCCGGAGATCAAATTTTACGCGATGGCGATCGATTGCGACCGGAACATGGAGACCAGCGTAGGTAATCTCTTTGTTGCGGGCGACGGTGCAGGACTCTCCAGAGACATCGTCGATGCCGCTGCAACGGGTGTTCTTGCCGCAAGAGGAGTTATGCGAACGAATTAGGGGGTGTGGTTGCGGGGCGGTCAATACAACGCACAACCGCAACCACCCAGATACATAAAACAGTATCATGCAACCTTGCTATACCGGCACTGCGTAACCCGGAACACAACATGAGCCACGCGGGAATTTGACCGCAGAGTGATTGGAGTATAGGTCTCCTCCGTGGTCCCGGTCTCTATGGCTATTGTTTTTTCATTATTGAAAATCTCAAGTTGTGGCGGTGTGGCATATAACAGTCCCGTTTATATAGATTATGGGTGCACTATATAGAACATGCCACCAGAGAAGAGGAAGGTTCAGCTGACAGGCGGCGCAACGCTCATTGTGTCGTTGCCGATCAGGTGGGCAAGAGATGTCGGGCTTGGGGCAGGAGACGAGGTATTTCTCACAGCTCAGCCTGACCGGTCACTTCTGCTGACCACGCAGCCAAAGGCAAACGAGCAGATATACGAGGCAACGATCAAGCTATTTCCCGGCGAAAGCCCTGAGAACAACCTGAGACTGCTGGTTGCGCACTATCTGGTCGGGTACGACATTATACGGCTAATCTCGCAGAAGGGTTTTGGCGCGTCCGAACGGAAATCGATCAAGGATGCTGTGCGGCAGCGGCTGATCGGGCTTGAGGTGGTTGAGGAGTCGCAGAACGAGTTGATCCTGCAGAGTCTTCTAAACTACCAAGACCTGCCGCTAAAAAAAGCGATGCAGAGCATGACCGGACTTATCTCCTCGATGCATGAGGATGCCATACACGCGCTCCGCAACAATGATTCCGAGCTTGCGAAGGATATCATCCAGAGGGACAACGAGGTCGATCGCTTCTACCTGCTGATCGTCAGACAACTCAAGGCTGCAATCGAGAATCCAGGGCTCTCAGAGAAGATAGGGATCACTCATCCACGGGAATGCCTCGGGTATCGGCTGATCGTAAAAAGCATGGAGCGAATTGGGGATCACGCCGAAAATATTGCCAGAAACATACTCGAACTGGATCACGCGGCAGAATCAGTCGATTTAATCTGCGAGATGGGGGGTCTGGCACATGGTGTTGTCATGCGGGCGATAACATCGCTTTCAAAGAATGACATGAAGGATGCAAACCGCGTCATCACGGATGCGGCAGAGGTCGTCGCGATGGGGATTGCAATCGAGAAAGAGATCAAAAGAGAAGGAGATATGACCGAGGTCAGCTTTATCCTCGAGAGTCTGCGACGGATCGCAGAATATGGTGCAGACATCGCAGAGATATCAATCAACCTGAGTACAGAGGACCTGCGCTAAACTGCGTAGCTGTAGATGCCAGGGCATCAGCGTCATGCGACGTTACGTCAGAACGCCCGCCATAAGTAACAGCACATAGATTACAGAGAATGCCAGTGTCGATAGCAGCGCCATATAAACCTTGCTGAATCTGATAGCCAGAACAGCGTACAAGAGAATGACAAACCCGAGTAGGAACGGGGCATTGGACAGTTCGATTGGTGTTTGCAGTAGTGTGACAACCATGATGCATGCAAAGGTTTGTAGATATTTAAAACTTTCGGATGCGGGGAGTTGTCAGGTCTTGTGGCGTTGATGCCGCTTTAATAGACTATGCCCAATGGTCTTCACCACAATCCCCCACGAATATGCGTTGCCAGCCAAAACACCATTGCTGTATGCCATGCCGAAAATTCCGGATGATTGCAACCCTTTTTTGAATATGCTTAATAATATATGTTAGGAACCACGAGATTGCACAGTCTGCGAAACAGCGGCGCAGCCATCTCCACAATATTTCTGTGTTAATATTGCGTAATCTCGTGGTTATATATGCGGATATCTACACAATATTGAGTAAGTACCTTTTTTCGCCGTTTTTCACAAATTCATAGCATAACCGACTCATCAGGCGTCGCAACGTACGGAATCGCACCGAGCGCTCCGATCACCCCGTTACCATTGAGCCAGACGTCCACACCACAATTCCGGGCGCATTCGAGCGCGTACTCTCGCGTCAGAACACCGCTCTTGCATGCTCTTCCATAATCCACAAGAGCCGATCCGTCAAAACCTGTAAGCGAGACCATACCAACCTCGGCGGATACTGAATACTCAGTCAAAAGATCACGAATCTGCACGAGCACGTCGTTTACACCACCATCACCAAGACATGCGAACTCGAGAACTGTTGAAACGCAGTTCTGCGTCTTTTCCGGCACCGGATGCAACTGCACGATTGAATGCGAGAGGTAGCGCGCACTATCGCAATCAACAGTGCATGCGATGTTGTGCGCAAGGCACCATGTCGCGCCGACCTCCTTTGAGTCAGTGTCATCGATTCCCACGATCAACCGACTCCGCAGTGGCAGGACGATTGTGCCGCTCCCGACCTTTCCGCCGCCGGATTCGCTGAGATCGTACCTGTGAACGCCGTTTGCCCCGGCACGGCAGGTGGTCGCGCCGACCCCGCCGCCGCCGAGACCCGCATACGTAACCGCAACCACACCATCATGCACCACAACGGATCGGATGCCTGCAGCGGCATACGATGGCTCAAGCACGAGATCACATTCGCCAACCTCGGTCAGGTATCTGGTCGTGTTTCCGATTACCCGGGTTCCGCGAATCAGCGGGCTCTTTTTGTAATGGTAGCGCGCCCACGCTGAGCCGCCATAGCAGTTTGAGAACTCGATTATCTCAACAAGGCTGCAATCCTCATTTCCGACCGCGTATATCGCCTGATAGGGCACCGTGTACGGGTCACTGATCTGCACCATATCCGTCCTTCTCCTTGAGATATCTCAGCAATCCTCCTGAATCGAGCAGTTCCTGCATGAACTCCGGAATAGGGCTGGAATCGTACTGTTCACCGGTCGTAACGTTCTTGATCTGCCCGTTCTCGAGATTGATTTTGAGTTCATCGCCATTGTGCACCTTCTCTGCGATTCCCGCGCATTCGATCAACGGCAGTCCGATGTTGAAGCCGTTCCTGTAGAATATGCGGGCGAACGATTCTGCAATCACGCATACTGCGCCGCATGCCGCTATGACCTGCGGTGCCTGCTCTCTTGATGATCCGCACCCAAAATTCGATTTCGCAACGATGATCGGGTTCTCAGTGCGCTTGCTGTCGGTGTAAAAATCCGGATCGATCGATTCAAAGGTGTGGACTGCGAGTTTGTTCAGGTCGAGTTCGTCGTACTTGTACTTTCCCGAGATCATTTCGTCTGTGTTCGTATCCTGCGGAAATACCCGCAGCACCTTGCCGGTTATTGGTTTCATCGTCATAGTATATTGCTTCCTTCTGGGTTCCTGTGTTCCTCTGTTTCTTGTGCGTTCCTGTGCGTTGTTTCATTACTACATGCTCGCTCAAATTTAAGTTGTGGTCGTTCGCAACACAAGTATGGATTTCGAGCGTATCGTCGGAACGATCTGATTCGTGGAATTTGATATTGTAGGTAAGTTCAAGGATGTTTAACCAAATCAGAATATCTTATGACCGTTCTCCAGTGTTCAGTGGCGGTTTCACGAACCTGCGCAATACTGTATGGTATGAACCGCGTATGTGTTTAGCTGAGGTGAAAAAACCAAAACATTGGGTTGTAAGGTTTCATTCCAGCTTGCTCCCGTGCAAGAGCAGATAATCCCGTATAACCCACCTGTAAAACTCATCAGACCTGTGCACCATCGATCTCCACTGAGACGGCTTGAAGATATACAGCCCCACATTATGCCCGAGTTCGTCACTGAACCGCGCCGCAACATCCAGGAGATCTCGTTTTTTGTTGGGGGTTATGAGCAGTACGTCCACATCGCTCTTCCCGTCAAAACTGCCATCAGCATAACTCCCAAAGAGAGCCATGGCTGTGATGCCCGGGTCGATTTCAAGAAACACCACTTCTGGCTTTAATTCAGTGATCAAAGTAATTCCGTACGCTTTTTTTAGCGTCGGTGTGAGATAATGATCCATATTCAGTTTGTAAAAGTGAGCAATCCCTCTCTTCTCTTTCAGGAGTATTCCGTCTGAGTGAAGAGACTTTGTCGTACTGCTCACACTTGCAGGACTTACTTTCAACAGCCTTGCGAGCCCCTTTACGTGAAAAGCCGTACCAGAGTTTGCAAGGAAATGTGACAGGATCTTCCACCGCACATACTCCTCAAAGAGTTCGATCATCTATTACCCCACCAGATAATATCCGACTTGTAAGTATGACATGCAACGGTTCAACGCATAAAACTTTCGTATCACTCTTTGATGAGAACACACCCAAGAATCCCCGGAAGCTCTGAGATACTCCCGATCACCATGTCCGCACTATCGTACAACTTCCTGGATTTTTCGTGCCGCTGCTGCAGCGTCAGTACACCGAGATCTGCCGCCTGAATCGCACGGAGATCATTGAGCTCGTCTCCGACCATGACCACGCGGTCGTGGGTGGTCTTCAGATTCTGGACCAGCCGCTCCTTGATAAGTGGTGTTGCGACCGGAACCACGTTTTCCTGCGGTATCTTCAAGTGTTCGGCAAGAACCGCCAGATTCCGCATACTATCTCCTGATGCGATATAGATATCCGCGCATCCGAGGAGGTCTGTCACAACAGACTTCGAACCATCAAAGAGTTTCCCCGCGGTGCAGACCACATACGGGATCGTTCCCGTGGGTACATCGAGGACAAAACCCGCTCCGGTGTAAAAAACGCTGGTGCACTTTTCTTGCACCGCTGATATCACATCCCAGAGATCAGAGACGCGAGCAGCGTCTGGCATGCGATTCAGAACATCCCTGACATCACTGGCTGTGATCTCATCGCCAGCACAGCCGATGTTAATCCCGATGTCATTCTCCGCAAGGAGGTGCGAGATTGTCTGCTCAGAGGAGTAGTTGAACAACGTATCCGGGGGCATGTCGATTGCAACGAGCGCCTGCGATCCATGAACGAGGTGCAGGGAAGCTACGTTGCGGAGCATCTCTCCTGTCTCAGTCTCCTTTGCCACCCGGTACATGTGCATCAGTGTGCCGGACGAATCGAAGATGATTGCGAGGCGGTGTGTCATCTATACTGTTGACTGCTTGCACCTGTATTAATGGTTTTCTCAGATACCAGAGTCAAGATCAAACCAGCGCCACAGTCCTTTTGCCAACGAGGTATGCGATCATCAGTCCGATCCCTGCCGCAATCGTCAGCAGACCTGAGATCCTCAGTCCGTCTATCAGATCCGCTTTTACGGAGTACGATCCCATCAGGAGTGCTAGTCCCAGTATAAGAAAGAAGATTCCGGTAATCAGTCTGTGTTCGGGGTTTTGTGTCTTTTCCTCTGGTTTCCAGAGTCCCCGGTCTATCATGTCAATCTTCTTCTTGTGCTCCAGGTGTGCCAGAAGCACGTAGCATATCATTGCCACAACCAATATCAAGACCCAGTCAGTCATATTACATCCGGATGTTGCAAGTCATATTTAAAGTTAATCATCCCATAATCCTGCATACATAAAGTTCATTAAAAATACATTTTCGCAATAGATCTCTGATGACATCAAAAATAACAGCGATGATTGTTAGAATTCTATTGATTGCAGTAATATTTGTGATAAGTTACGCATACGTGCGACGAGACACAGCAACATACACAATAGTAAACAGTCACACATAGCACATACCACGAAAGCTTTAAGTAATATCAGATATGTGTCCCCTCCTATAACCGAGATTTGCGATTTCAGCGTGCCCATATTGTGCGCAGTCATACTCAGTCGGATTGAACAGGCAACAGAAGGTGACCTGATGAAAAAAAATTCCTATCGGAAGAGTATCGAGGAACTGATAACGAAAGGAGACCTGCGAGGACTCCTCAAAAAGACCGGCGAATTACACGGACATTTTTGCAGCCATTCAGCATTAGGGGTCAAGGCGGCATACTTCGCTATGCGCGAGCTTAAGATTGTGAACACCGGGATGGAAGAGGTTGTAGCGATCGTTGAGACCAATAATTGCTTCAGTGATGGCATTCAGATGGTTACCGGATGTAGTTTCGGAAACAATTCCTTGATATATAGGGATTACGGGAAAACCGCGGTAACTGTTGCAAAGAGAGATGGTACAGCAATAAGAATTGCCCTTAACCCCACTTTTGAGGAATCCCGCGCTGAGAGATATCCTGAAGCAAACGCGCTCTTTGAAAAGCTTGTTGTGAGACGTGAAGAGCCAACACTTGAGGAGAGTGCAAGGCTGATGCATCTTTCTTGCGAGATTGCGGTCGAATTACTCGACGCGGATGACTCTGAACTCTTCATAATCGAGCGCAAAACGATAACGCTTCCGGAATACGCCCCGATATTCGCATCTGTCAGGTGTTCCCGCTGCGGAGAGAACGTGATGGAAACTCGTGCAAGGGTTGCGGATGGCAAGCCGGTCTGCATCCCGTGTTCCGGTGATGAGCACTACGCGATGAAGGGAGACGGAATATACGTCGAGAGGTGATGGATATAATATTGAGTCCGAATAAAAGAGAACACTTCCTTCCAATGCCAGTGGTATTGATTTCCACGGCAGATAAAGAAGGGAATAGGAATATAGCGCCTTATGCAAATGTGATGCCAATATTGAGACCGCTTGACCTGATAGCTATCGCATCATGGCTCAGGCGGGACACGCTCGACAACATCCGGGATACAAAGGAGTTTGTGATCAATGTCCCGTCCGCGGACCTCGTGGACGAGGTTATGATCTGCTCGAGAAATTACCCGAATGACGTGGATGAATTTGCAGAGGCAAACCTGGGAGTGAAAGCATCACAGAAAGTGATCGCGCCGTCCATTGAGGGGTGCATTGCATGGATGGAATGCACGCTCGATCGCGAGGTAACAGAGGATGGAAAGTACTCAATCATCATCGGAAAGGTCGTACATCTCGAGGTTGACGATAAATATCTCGCAGAAAACGGTGATCTGGATTTTGAGAAGACACGCCCCCTCTCGGTGATGGCAGGCGAGACTGGAATGTACTACACAGTGCCATCGGGCACTGGAGACTACCGCGAATATGCTGAAATGTTTACAGGAGATAACTGATATGAAGACAATAGCTGTACTTGGTTTGATGTTTGTGCTGCTCTGTTCCGGGTTCACCGGAATTGCAGCCGCAGACGATTCGATTGACATAACCGGTGCGGTGCAGGACGCAATGACTGCGCTCGGGGCAACAAGCGAGACCCCGGGTCTGTGCGTGTTGACCGATGCCGGATACGTGAAAGTTAATGGAGAGACGACACAGGGGTGTATCGCAACACTCCGGACTGAAACGGGCTGTTCTATTGGAGATGGAAACTTACTGACGATTCACAGGTCAGTAAATAAGCCGCTCTGGTTTGTGATCTTCGATAACGAGACAAAGGACTGCGTTTACGCCATATATGTGAATGGAGCATTCAACACAACAAAGGTCAATATCGACGGAGAGAACGCAACAACCAGCGATGGCTGGAATGCGATGAAAGATGCTCTCGGATCAGACGCGTTCACGATCGTAACGATTGCGAATGCGTGCGGATATGGTGCACCGTACGACTTCTTGAAGTGTGTGGAATTCCATAACCACTTCTGCCCCGGGGTGACGTCAGGTTACATGCTTGCAGATTACCTGCTGGAAGAGTACCCGCTGGGTGCTGGTGAGAAGTACGTGGTGATTGCATGCCCGATCTGGTGCAAGGACGATGCATTGCAGGTTATGCTGGATACGACCGTCGGGAAACGGGGCATCTTTGCAAAGAACATGCCAAAACACGACGAGATCGAGAACGCTGCCGGGATATACATCGTCTGGGATAGCGCGCTCAATAACGGAACCGGTCATGTCCTCTCGTTTGACTTTGATCATGCACGTAACGTTTCGAATGTGACCGAGAGCGATTTTGAGACGTACCCTATGGCGAGCAGGATCAAGATGGACTGGGGGATGATGCCGTACCTGGATCAACCGGAAACGTTCATATCGACGATATACACGTTTAATGTGACCTCGGATATGCTTAAGAGGCTTGAGCTGGCAGGAGTCGATCCTTATGTTGAGATCGGGCTTGCAGATGATCCATGTGGAATTGATATCTCGGGTGCACTGCAAGATGCAATGGCTATGCTCGGAGTATCGAGAGATAGTCCGGGTCTCTGCGTGTTGACCGATGCCGGATACGCGATGGTGGACGGTAACACGACAGAGTGCTGCATCGGAACGATCGAACGGGACACAGGATGTTCCATCAGTGATGGAAACCTGCTGCCGATCCACAGATCGGTAGATAAGCCGCTCTGGTTCGCAATCTTTGATAACGAGACAAAAGACTGCGTTTACACAGTCTACAAGAATAGAGCATTCACGGCAACGGAGATCAATATCGCCGAAGAGAACGTAACAACCGGCAACGGCTGGAATGCAACAAAGAAAGCGCTCGGATCGGACGCGTTCACGATCGCTGGCGTTGCGAATGCGTGGGGTTACGGAGCACCCAATGACCTGTTGAAGTGTACGGAACTCCACAACCACATCTGCCCGGGATTGTCGTCCGGCTACCTGATCGCGGAATACATCCGTGAGAATTACCCGCTGGGTGCTGACGAGAGCTACACATGGATCGGGTGCCCGAACTGGTGCAAGGAGGATGCCATTCAGGTTCTTTTGGATTTAACCCCCGGAAAGGGGAGCATGATCGTGAAACAACGTTCCGGAGAGCTTTTCGTAAAAGATAAACCTCTTGCAGGAATTCTCATAGTCTGGAACAGCACAGCAGAATCCGGGATGGGCGTGGCTTTCCATTATGATTGGGGAACCGCCTGTAATCTTTCTGGCATCAATTCTATCGATTTCAAACCGCCAGGAGGGAAAGTAAATCCCCTATTCTGGAATACCCGAATAAAGGGCAGTTTAGGACTGCTACCGTACCTTAATCAGCCAGATATGTTCGTATCGACGGCATCAGATGAGTTCAATGTAACATCCCAACAACTCGACCGGGTGAAGATGGCGGGAGTTGATCCGTACGTCGAACTCGGGCTTGCAGAGTCAACCGAGGTGCGTGGAGATTTCAATGGCGACGGAGAGGTCACATCTGCCGATGCAATGCTCCTGCTACAGGTAGCAGCCGGAAAGGCAAATCTCTGAGATCTGGTATGTGTTTAGCTGATGTGAAAAGCTAAACCCGCACAAAAGAGGAAAAGGAGACAACTGAAATGAAGACACACAAAACAGCACTGACAACACTGGTTTTTGCCGCGCTCATCTGCGCTGCATGCATGGCATTCTCTGCAAGCGCGCTTGCAGGGGAAGACGGAGTCGCCACAACAGACAGTGACAAGATCGTGAAGTCCGTTGGTGGCGAGCCTGGAAAGAGCGACTGGAGATTCCCAGCTCCATTCACATTCTATCCAAGGGGTCCGGGCTACGTCCGGATGAGCTTACTCTTTGACACCCTGACATGGAAGGACGCAAACGGTGTGATACCTGCTCTCGCCAATGGCTGGAAGGTCTCTGATGACGGGAAGACGTGGACATTCTACCTCAACACGGATGCGAGATGGCACGATGGAGAGCCGTTCACTGCAAGTGATGTGAAGTTCACAATCGAGTATATGCAGGAGCAGGAAGGCGCGTTCAAGTGGTTCGAGTCAATCGATTACATCGAGAGTGTGGAGATTGTGGATGATTACACGATCATCATATCACTCAACGAGCCGATGGCGTCATTCCTGGTGGATATCGCAGGAAACATACCGATAATACCTGAGCATATCTGGAGCGGCGTATCGGATCCATCCAAATTCACAGACGACGATGCAGTCATCGGAACAGGTCCGATGAAACTCGTGGAGTACAGCTCTGCTGAGGGCGCCTACCATTACGAGGCAAATTACGACTACTACAACGGAAAGCCGATCGTAGACGAGTTCATCACAATGGCGGTCAGCAATGCCGCAGCTTCACTTACGAACGGTGATGTGGATGAGGCAACCTTCTGGGGATCTGATGTGGACGCTGTCAATGATTTCGTTGGGGACGACGACTTCGAGATCATAACCGGACCGAGCTTCTGGGTGCTCCAGATAATCTTCAACTGTGATGCGGATAAAGGGTATCCAACGAACAACGTAACATTCAGGCGTGCGGTTGCTTATGGGATCGACAGAGAGGAGATTGTGGAGCAGAAGCTGGGTGGCGGCGGGATGGTTGCGAATACCGGAATCCTCCACCCGGATGCGATCTGGTACAACCCTGATTGCGAGGGCTACGAGTACGATGTGACTGCAGCTAACGCGATGCTCGATTCACTGGGCTTCATTGATACGAACAGCGATGGGATACGAGAGTATCCGGCAGGCGGAGACCTCAAGTTCACGCTCTACACGACAAGCACGTACTTGAGGGAAGGAGAACTCATCCAGGCTCAGCTGGAGAAGATCGGGATTGCAATAGAGCTTACACCGAGCGACTGGACGACGATTGACTCGTACCTCAAGGCTGCTGACTTTGACATGGCGATCAGCGGTCACGGGGGAATTGCAAACCCCCAGATCATGAACTTACCTGATTGGCCCGCGAGCACGTATGATAGCGAGGAGTACAACTCCCTCTTCAAAGAACAGGAGGTAACACTCGATATCGACGACCGGAAGGACCTCGTGAACCAGCTTCAGGAGCTGGTTGCAGAAGATCTTCCGGTCTACACGCTCTACCACCCGTACATCTGGTGCGTCTTCAACCCGGAGGTCCTTGACACGTGGTTCTACACGAGAGACGGGATATGTATAGGAATTCCAATCGAGTTGAACAAACTCATATTCCTTGCACGGTACGGGGATGCAAACGAGAACGGCAAGATCAACATGCAGGATGTGACTGCAATTGAGCGAATGATAATGGAGCTTGACGACCCGACAGATATGGCGGATGCGAATAAGGACGAGAATATCAACATGCTGGATGTGACCTGTGTTGAGTTGACCATCCTCGGGAGAGCGCCGATTCGCTGCGAATAGTGACATGTTTGGTTGAGTTTTGATCGGCGGCATGAATCTCGGCTCGTGGGATTCATGCAGCCATCTATTTTTATACAATGAATCTTATAAACAAACTCGCGTACTATCTTGTTATAATACTTATAATACTATCCATAAATTTCTTCCTGCCAAGAGCGATGCCTGGTGATCAGCTGGCATACTTGATCGGGGAGAATCCGGATATGCCGACAAGGATGACTGACGAGGAGAGGGAGGTACTGCTCGCACACTATGGACTCGATAAGCCGCTTTCGGAGCAGTACCTTGATTACCTTGTCGGAATCAGCAGAGGGGATCTCGGATGGTCGATATACCGCAGTGCCCCTGTTCTGGAGGTGATACTCGTCAGATTGAAGTGGACAATGCTTCTCACCGGAACCTCAACCGTAATCTACCTGCTGCTGGGGATCTTCCTTGGTGCGGAGTCTGCGTGGGCAAGAGGGAATAAGAAGGACACATGGAGCTTAATCTCCATTCTAACAGTGAGTTCGCTCCCTGTATTCTTTCTCGGAATACTCCTCAAAATATTCTTCGGAGCGGAACTGGATATATTTCCGCTCGACGGCGCAAAGACAACCTGTGCTTCATACGCAAATCCGCTCGAGGGGGTACTCGACATCCTACACCACCTGGTCCTTCCTGCTGCAACCCTCGTAATCGCCCATATCGGTGGAACATACCTTCTGATGAGAAATTCTATGTTGAGCGTTCTGGGCGCTGACTACATCCTCTCAGCGCGGGCAAAAGGCTTGAGCGAGCGATACATCCTGAACAGACACGCGATCAAGAATGCGCTGCTACCGATCGTCACGATGGCTGCGCTTATGGTTGGATTCATGATCACCGGAACGATATTCGTCGAAAAGGTATTCACATACCCGGGTATCGGACTTCTGCTCTACGATTCGGTGATGTGTCGCGATTACCCACTCCTGCAGGGGCTGTTCCTAATCATAGCGATTTCCGTCGTCATCGCAAACTTCATCGCCGATATGACCTATATATGGCTGGATCCAAGGGTGAGAGAAGAATGACCAGAATGAAAGTGAACGATGTGCTCGGATCACTTGGACTCGGAATATTGGCGATTCTTGTTGTGGTCGCAATCTTTGCACCGCAGATCGCGCCTTATGATCCGCACCATACGTACAAGCGGATGGAGCGCCCGAGTTCAGAGCACCTGCTCGGAACAAACGATATAGGAAACGATATCTTAAGCGAGGTCATCTACGGGACACGGGTATCTCTCTTCATCGCATTCATGGTCTCCATAACAGCGATCACGATCGGCACATCACTCGGTCTTATTGCCGGATACTCTGGCGGGGTAGCCGAATTTATGATCATGCGAATCGTGGATATCTTCCTCACGATCCCGAGGCTGGTTCTGATCATCGTAATCGCAGCGTTCATGCCGCGGAGCATCTGGAATCTGATAGCGGTCTTCATAATCTTCGGATGGGTGATGACGGCACGAATCGTCAGATCCGAGGTTCTGACACTCAGGAACCAGTACTACGTTGAATCCGCGAGGATGCTTGGCGGCAGCAATCTCTACATTCTCTGGAGGCACATCCTACCGAACGTGATTCCGCTGGTCGTTGTCCAGTTCATAATGGAGGCGGGTCATGTGATAGTCGCAGAAGCGGGACTCAGTTTTCTGGGGCTCGGGGATCCTGTTGCAAGGAGCTGGGGCACGACGTTCCATTACGCATTCGAGTGCCCGACCCTATACACGTCGGATGTCTGGATGTGGTGGATGCTCCCGCCCGGGCTCTGCATCGTCGCAACCGTGCTCGGGTTCACGTTCGTTGGGTATGCGCTCGAAGAGCGGCTGAACCCAAAACTCAAGACCGTGGTGGGAATGGAGATATGATAATGAGAATCTCTGATCTGAAGACCAATTTCCCGACTCCGGACGGAATCGTCAGGGCGGTTGATACGATCGATCTCTCGATACGGGATACCGAGACATTCGGATTGATCGGCGAAACCGGCTGTGGAAAGACCGTGCTCGGACTCACGATCATGCGCCTTCTGCACCCGGCAGCAACCATGGAGGGAGAGATCATCTACAAGGGAAAGAACCTTCTCGAAGCGAGCGAGGCAGAGATGAGAACGATCAGGGGACGGGAGATTGCAATAATCCTTCAGAACCCGACGACATCCCTGAACCCGGTCATGCGGGTAGGAGAGCAGATCGCAGAGGCGATCCGGCTCCATCAGGGGCTGAACAAGAAGGATGCGGCGGCGAAGGCGGTTGAGATGCTCGACGCGGTCAGGATCCCGTCGCCGTCCCAGCGTGCGAACGAATACCCACACGAGTTCAGCGGGGGCATGAAACAGCGCGTCATGATTGCGATGGGGCTTGCGTGCAATCCCTCATTCATCATCGCAGACGAGCCCACGAAAGGGCTCGATGTCACGATAAAGGCACAGATCGTTGAACTCATGAAAGAAATGACAGAAAGAAAGGCGATGCTCCTGATAACCCACGATCTCAGCGTTGCAAGGGAGCTGTGCGACCGGATCGCGCTCATGTACGCAGGAGAACTGGTCGAGTACGCGCCTCTTAAGGGGATATTCGAGAGCCCGCTGCACCCGTACACCCGGGGTTTTCTGGGATCACTTCCTGAGAGGGGACTTGTGCCGATACCGGGCATGAGCCCGTCACTCATCGATTTTCCGGATGGCTGCAGGTTTCACCCGAGATGCGAGCACGCAACAGAGGTCTGCAGACGGGAGCACCCTGAGTTAGTTGAGTTCAACGCAGGGCATTTTGTGAGGTGTCACCATGCTCGAAGTTGAGGGACTGACAAAGCAGTTCTCGTCAGGGATTATGAAAAAACGAAACGTAAGCGCGGTTGATTGCGTATCGTTCCATATCAAGAAAGGAAAGACGCTGGGGCTTGTCGGAGAGAGCGGATGCGGAAAGACCACGATCGGCAGACTGATCCTGCGGCTGGTTGAACCAACCAGCGGGAAGGTTGTATTCGACGGAATCGATCTCCTCTCGTTGAAGAGATCGGAACTGAGGAAGATCAGACCGAGAATGCAGATGATCTTTCAGGACCCTGATTCCTCGCTCAACCCGAGGCTGAAGATCGGAACCAGCATCGCAGAGCCACTGAGACTGCATGGCACGGTTCCTAAGGACGAGAGAGCGCAGAAGATAATGGAGCTGGTCGAGACCGTGGGGCTCAACCCCGAGCACGTCAACCGATACCCATATCAGCTGAGCGGCGGGCAGAACCAGCGTGTCGTGCTTGCAAGGATTCTTGCGCTCAATCCAGATCTCATAATCGCAGACGAGCCCACATCCTCACTGGACGTCTCGGTTCAGGCGCAGATTCTGAATCTGATGCGAGACCTGCAGAAAAAGTTCAACCACACGTATCTCTTCATCTCACACGACCTCGAGGTCGTCAAGATCATGTCTGACCAGATCGCGGTGATGTACCTCGGCAAGCTGGTTGAAGTCGGCGAGACGACTGACGTGTACAATAACGCAAAGCACCCGTATACGCAGGCACTGCTATCCTCACGGCGGATACTTCTCAAGGGAGAGACCCCTGGTCCCGCCGATATTCCCACCGGGTGCAGGTTTCACCCGCGATGTCCGCAGAAGCAGGATAAATGCGCAATCGAGGAGCCGGAGCCTGTTGAAGTCGAGAAGGGGCATTATGTGGCATGCCATCTGGTCTGAGGGGGATTGGATCAACAGTATGTGTTTAGCTGATGTGAACAAACCGGATCTCTGGTAATTCGCGTTGCACACACTTTTGCTTCCCCCGGGGATCGGGTCGGGGTAAGGACGATTAAACCACAGAGGATCACAGAGAGTTGTTATTTTTCTATTTTGTCGCTTCTGTGTACTTTTGTGCTCTCTATGGTTTTCTAAAACCTTATCTCGAAAATATCAAAGAGTCTCATGGGTTTTGACCACTGCAACACGAGGGCACGGTCTGGAAATCCAGTGATTTCCATAATGGTCAGTTGGATGTACAACAACGCAAAAGACGTGAGGACTGAGATTGACAACACTCTTCGCGTCTCTCTCGCCTTTGCACCCTTCTCGTTAAATTAGAAAACAATAACGCAAACAAGAAGGGATGGTGCGCGGGATCAGAGATACTTCGCTGCGAAGATGTTTATGAAGAGCGAAATAGAGGCATGTTCCTTTACAGAACCAATAGCAGCAGGCAGCATCACCAGAATGTCGAGTATGCTGGTTCAGCCATGACTTGATTGTAATCTTGTCTTTCCATGGGAAAGCAGGGGATCCCACCGATTACTGCAATCGGATCACAACCCAAAAAATTATATGCGTCATAGCTAATTGGATTCCATGACTCGCTCGCTGTTGTTCACCATTGTTTTGCTTTTATTTCTCACCTGCGCAACCGTTCAGGCAGGGGAATGGGTTGAGAGATCGGATAATCTGA
>DAWR01000187.1:42893-43513 GCA_002506015.1 Candidatus Methanogasteraceae archaeon UBA261
AGCATCAACTGAAGGACGCAGTAACGGCGAACTACCACCACCACAAAAAACGATCTACGTCGATGATGATTTCGTTGACGACCCACCAAAACATAAATGGAACACAATCCAGGAAGGCATCAACGATGCAAATTCTGGCGACACAATCATTGTGAGCGATGGGATATACAATGAGAACCTGAATGTGTACAAGCGTTTAACGATCCGATCAGAGAACGGGGCTGATGCGACAATCGTTCAGGCGGCATCAAGTTCAGATCATGTGTTTGAGGTGACTGCTAATTGGGTGAACATCACCGGATTTACTGTGACCTGGGCAACAGCTCCTGGCGCATCACTTGACGTGGGAATATCGGGAATACGTCTTTCTTATGCTTGTTATTGCAACATTTCTAACAATAACGCTTCTAACAACAACTGCGGCATCTACCTATATCATTCGAACAACAACATGCTCATGAGCAATAACGCATCAGACAACGAATACGGCATCTGTTTGTGGGAGTCGAGCGACAACACGCTCATGAGCAATAACGCATCAGACAACAACCACGGCATCTTTCTGCTTTTTTCGAGCAACAACATGCTCATGAGCGACACTGCATCAGACAACGAATACG